>CAIXDD010000075.1 GCA_903918155.1 uncultured Hyphomicrobiales bacterium | reverse complement strand
TCGGTGATCGTGGCGCCGGCGAGCATGCGGGCGATCTCCTCGCGCCGCGCGTCCTCCGCCAGAGGCTCGACGCGCGTGGCCACGCGCTTGCCCTTGTCGGCCGCCGATTTCGCGATGCGCAAATGGCCTGAGGCCCGCGCGGCGACCTGCGGCGCATGGGTGACCGCGAGAACCTGCACGCGCGCCGCCAGCCGCGCAAGGCGCTGGCCGATGGCGTCGGCCACCGCGCCGCCGACGCCCGTGTCGATCTCGTCGAAGACGAGCGTGGGCGCGGACCCGCGATCGGCGAGCACGACTTTGTGCGCCAGCATGAACCGCGCAAGCTCGCCGCCGGAGGCCACTTTCATCAAGGGCCCCGGCCGCGTGCCCGGATTGGTCTGCACCCAGAACTCCACGCGGTCCACGCCGTCGGGCCCGGCGTTGTCGGGCGCGCTGGAGACCTGCGTCATGAAGCGCGCCTGTTCGAGCTTCAGCGGCTTGAGTTCGCCGTTCACCTTCTTGTCGAGCGCGGCCGCCGCCTTCGCGCGCGCGGCGCTCAAGGCGACCGCCAGCGTGCGGAAATGCGTCTGCGCCGCATCGGCCGCGCGCCCCAGCGCCACAAGGCGCGCCTCGCCCGCGTCGAGCGAGGCGAGATCGGATTCATAGCGCGCGGCGAGCGCGGCCAGATCGTCCACCGGCACGGAATATTTGCGCGCGGCCGCGCGCAGCGCGAACAGCCGCTCTTCGTTCTGCTCCAGCTCGCGCGGATCGAAATCGCAGGCGCGCAACGCCTCGCTCACCGCCTGCGCGGCGAGATCGACGGCGTTCAGCGCGACGTCGAGCGCCTTCAGCGACGGCTCCATGAGCTGGGGCGCCTGCTGCGCGCGCCGCTCAAGCCGGCGCATCAGGCCGTGCAACAGCGAGCTTGGCGCATGTTCGCCCGTCAGCGCATCGTCGGCGTCGCGCAATTCGGAGACGACCTTTTCGGATTGCTGCATGGCGGCGCGGCGCGCGGCCAGCTCCTCCTCCTCGCGCGGCGCGGGCGCGAGCTTGGTCAGCTCCGCATGGGCGTGGCGCAGATAATCGGCGTCGGCGCGCGCCTTGGCGATGCGCGCCTCTTCGTCGGCCAGCGCCTGACGCGCGTCGCGCGCGGCGGCCCAGGCCTTGCGCACGGCGGCGACCTCGGGCTCCAGCGCGCCGGAGGCGTCGATCAGCGCGCGATGCATCGCGGGATCGACGAGGGCGCGGTCGTCGTGCTGGCCGTGGATTTCGACGAGGGAGGCGGCCACGGCGCGCAGCGTCTGCACGCTCACCGGCTGGTCGTTGACGAAGGCGCGCGTGCGCCCGTCGCCCATCTGCACCCGGCGCAGGATGAGGTCGCCCTCGACGTCGATCTCCTGCGCCTGCGCGGCCGCCAGCGCGGGATGGCCGGATTTGAGCGCGAAGACCGCCGTCACCTGCCCCTGCGCCTGTCCTTCGCGCACGAGCGACCCGTCGCCGCGCGCGCCCAGCGCCAGCGCGAAAGCGTCAAGCAGGATGGATTTGCCCGCGCCCGTCTCGCCGGTGAGCACGGTGAGTCCGTCCGCCGGCTCGAGATCGAGCCGATCGATCAGTACGATGTCGCGGATCGAAAGCTGAACCAGCATAGGGAACCCAGAATCAGGCGTTCCCGGACCATATCAGGATTGCGAGGTCGTCCGAAACACGCGCGAAATCCAGGAGCCGCGATTTTCGCTGGGCTGGAGCCCGCCGGTCTGCAGAAGCGAATAGGCGTCCTTGTACCATTGGCCGTCGGGGAAATTGTGCCCCAGAACGGCGGCCGCCGTCTGCGCCTCGTTGGTGATGCCCAGCGCCAGATAGGATTCGGTCAGGCGATAGAGCGCCTCCTCCGAATGGCGGGTGGTCTGGTATTTCGACAGGACTTCGCGGAAACGATTGGCGGCGGCGGTGTAATTCTTGCGGCCCAGATAATAGCGGCCCACCGACATCTCCTTGCCGGCGAGCTGGTCGCGCGCGACCAGCAGCTTGAACTTCGCCTCTTCGGCATATTCCGACTTGGGGAATTTCTGCACGAGGTCGTTGAAGACCTTCACCGCCTGCTCCGCGCGATCCTGATCGCGGGAGATGTCGGGGATCTGGTTATACATCGACATGCCGATGAGATAGAGCGCGTAAGGCGTCTCCGGCGTCGAGGGATAGAGGCTGACGTAACGATTGCCGGCGACCACCGCATCGTCGTATTTGCGCCCCTCGAAATTCGCGAAGGTCACCATCAGCAGGCCCTTGCGGGACCATTGCGAGAAGGGGAATTGCTTCTCCAGCTCGGCGAATTTCTTCGCCGCGCCCTCGTGATCGTTGCGCGCGAGGCGGGCGAGACCCTGGTCGTAGATCGCCTCCGCCGGCTCGTCCGGCAGAAGCTTCATCTCATATTTCTCGCCGCCGAAAGGATTGAGCGAATCGAACGTCGAACATCCGCCGGCGGCGACGGCCAGCAGCAAGGCGGCGCAGACGCGCGCAAGACGGGCGCTGCGAAGGCTGGCTTGCGGAACCTGCGGCTCAAGGATCTCGACGCGCTGCATGGGGGACTCGCCTCAAGAGAAAACGGCCATGGCGAGCGGGCCTCGCCTGACGAAGCGCCCGGCGCGACCGGCCGGGCGAAGCATGGGTTGGGCTTCTACAACAAAAGACGCCCGCGCGCCACTCGCGCGCGCAGCCGGCGCGGCTTGCGGGCGGCTTGCGTCCCGTTTGCTTGCGGCTTGCGGGCGGCTGGCTTGCGGGCGGCTGGCTTGCGGGCGGCTTGCGCGCCGCCGCGACCCGGCGGCGTACCGCCGAGCTTCGCAGCGCCGGAGCCCGCGCGGGAGGTTACGCACGGGGCGGGAGTCGCATGCGATTGCGGCTTATTCGCGCCCGGCCGGCGCGAAGGCTCAGTTGAGCTCGGCCGAATAGGCCGGGAGGGCCGCGTAAGCGGCTTCCGCGCGTCCGCCCAGACGGGGCGCGCCCGCCTCCACGACGGCGTAATTGGAATGGTCCTTGAACAGCGCCTCGAGCACGGCGACGTTCATGCGGTGGCCGCCGCAATAGGAGCGGTAGGCGCCGATGAGCGGCGCGCCGGCCAGCGCGAGGTCGCCCACGGCGTCGAGCGTCTTGTGACGCACGAATTCGTCGGCGAAGCGCAGGCCTTCGGGATTGAGGATTCGCCCTTCCTCCAGCGCGACGGAATTCTCCAGCGAGGCGCCCAGCGCGAAGCCCGCCTTCCAGAGCCGCTCCACATCGCTCACGAAACCGAACGTGCGCGCGCGCGCGATCTCGCGGCGGAACGTCTTGGCGTCGAGATCGATGGTCTTTTTCTGGCGGCCGATGATCCCCTGCGGGAAATCGATCTCCACCTCTAGGCGGAACCCCTCAGCGGCGGGGCGCAATTCGGAGAAGGCCCGGCCATGCTCCACGCGCACGGGCTTCAGCACCTTGACGTAACGGCGCGGCGCGGGAAGCTCCATGAGCCCCACGGCATCGATGGCTTCGACGAAAGCGGCGGCGGAACCGTCCATGATCGGCACTTCCGGCCCGTCCACCTCCACGCGCACATTGTCCACGCCAAGGCCCGAGAGGGCGGCGAGCAGATGTTCGATGGTGGAGACCGCGCCCGATGTGGCTTCGCCGATCACCGTGCACAATTCGGTCATCGTCACCTGCGACCATTTCGCCTCGATGGAGCGTTCGCGCCCGCCTTCGAGACCCGTGCGCAGGAACGTGATTCCCGTATTGGCGTCCGCAGGACGCAGGACGATCTGCGCCGGCGCATTGGAATGAACTCCCGCGCCCGAAAGCGCGATGCGCCCCTTCACTGTCGTCTGCCTGGCCGGTCTCATCCGTCTCTCGCTCTTCCCGCGCTGTCGCGCGATGTTCGTTTCCGCGCTCTCGCGCGATTTCCATTTCCGCGCTCTCGCGCGATGTTCTTTCCGCGCTCTCGCGCGATGTTCTTTCCGCGCCGATGCGCGATGTTAGTTTCCGCGCCGATGCGCGATGTTAGTTTCCGCGCCGATGCGCGATGTTCGTTCCGCGCTCGACTTCGGCGCGCTCTCAAACTGGGCGCGATGACGTTCCGGCGATGAGGCCCTTGGCCTGACCGCGTCTCGTCACCGACGCTTGTTCCCTGGGTCGGCGCCTTCCCCCGCTTGGCGGGGCCCTGGCGCTTCGGTTTGTCTGGTCGCCAAACGCATCCGAAATCCGCCGCAACATGACTGAACTGCTGCGACGACGCTAAATTACGCCGCGGTTCCGCCATCGCAAAATCACGCTTTCTTACCGCGTGTAACAAAGCCGGAAAGCGTTTGCTAAACTTAACAAAAAGTAAAGTTATCAAGAACTTAAAAGGCCCGCGCCGGGGTGCGGCGCGGGCCTTGTCCTGTGGATTTCCCCTGTAAGCTCAGCTGCTCTGGCGTCGCAGGAAAGCCGGAATCTCGAGATGGTCGTCCTCGATCGAGCGGGTGGGCGCCACGCGGCCATGCAGGTCAAGCTGCTGCTGGCGCGCGGTGGGGGGCAATTGCGCCTGCGGCCGGCGGGCGTAATCGGCGTGCTGGCCCTGCGGCAGCTGCGGAGCGGGGCGCGGCGCGGGGATGGGCGCGGCCATCGGAGCCGAAGGAGCCATGGGCGCGCGGGGACGCGCCTGCGTCTGCGCGGGAGCCTGCGGCTGCTCGTCGGGCGCGCTGCGGACGCCAAGGGAGGCCCCGATCCGATCCAGAAGGCTGCGGCGCTTCTGCTCGGGCTGGTGCTCGGCCACGCCCTCGCCGCGACGGGCGGCGAGCTGGGCCTGGCCGGGCAGCGGCAGGTCTTCCGGGGCGGGCATGCGGGGGCCGCGCATCACGCGCTCGGCCGGCGGCGGCACGAAATGGCCGGCCTCGTGGTGGCTGTGCGACTCGTCCTGCGCGGGCGCGGGCGCATAGGCGGGCGGGCGGCGGATCGTCGGCTCGATCTGCACGTCCTGCTGGCCAAGAGGCGCGGGCGCGGGCGCGTAAGACGGCGCATGCTGCATCGGAGGCTGCGGAGCCGCGGGCTCGGCGTAATTGGGCGTCCCGACGGGCTCGGCAGGCGGCGTGGGAGCCGGCGCGATCGGGGCGGCCGGCGCGCCCTGGAAGGCGATCGTCGGACGCTGGTTGAGGCCCGCCTGCGCGCGCATCCGCTCGGCGGCGTCCGCGATGCGCCCCTCGGCGGCGTTCACCTGCTTGGCCGGCGTGTCGATGCCGGTGGCGACCACCGACACGCGCACGATGCCGTCGAGCGATTCGTCGAATGTGGCGCCGAGGATGATGTTGGCCTCTTCGTCCACTTCCTGGCGGATGCGGCTGGCCGCCTCGTCCACCTCGTAAAGCGTCAGGTCGTTGCCGCCGGTGATCGAGATCAGCAGGCCGCGCGCGCCGCGCATCGACGTCTCGTCGAGCAGCGGATTGGCGATGGCGGCTTCGGCGGCGAGGATCGCGCGACGCTCGCCGGTGGCCTCGCCCGTGCCCATCATCGCCTTGCCCATTTCGCGCATGATCGCGCGCACGTCGGCGAAGTCGAGATTGATGAGGCCTTCCTTCACCATCAGGTCGGTGATGCAGGCGACGCCGGAATAGAGCACCTGGTCGGCCATGGAGAAGGCGTCCGCGAAGGTCGTCTTCTCATTGGCGACGCGGAACAGGTTCTGGTTGGGGATCACGATCAGCGTGTCGACCGACTTCTGCAGCTCGGTGATGCCCGCTTCCGCGATGCGCATGCGGCGCATGCCCTCGAACTGGAACGGCTTGGTGACGACGCCCACGGTGAGGATGCCCTTTTCGCGCGCCGCGCGCGCGATGACCGGCGCCGCGCCCGTGCCCGTGCCGCCGCCCATGCCGGCGGTGACGAACACCATATGCACGCCGGCGAAATGATCCTGGATCTCGCCCATCGCCTCTTCGGCGGCCTCGCGGCCGACTTCAGGCTGCGCGCCCGCGCCCAGACCCTCGGTCACCTGCATGCCCATCTGGATGATGCGATCGGCCTTGGAGGAGGTGAGCGCCTGCGCGTCGGTGTTGGCGACGATGAAATCCACGCCTGACAGACCGGACGTGATCATGTTGTTCACCGCATTGCCGCCGGCGCCGCCGACGCCGCAGACCATGATGCGGGGCTTGAGTTCGCGCAGTTCAGGCGCCTTCAGATTGATCGTCATTTCAGCCTCTCGATTTGCTGGGCGCTGCGCCCGTTCTCATGCTTCGTTTCACCCTCGGGCGCGCCGGCCGCCGCGCGGCCCGCCCGCAGGCGCGTTCCTAAAAACTGCTCTTGAACCACCGCACCATATTGCCGACGTATCCGTCTCCGTTCGCCGCCTGCAGCATCGGCATGCGGCGCGGCTCGAAGAACTCGATTCCCGCATATTGCGGGTATAGGAGAAGGCCGACCGCCGCCGCGAATGCGGGGTTCTTTGCGGATTCGGGCAGGCCCTGGATGCCAAGCGGCCGGCCCATGCGGGCCTGGCTGGAGATGATGCGGCGCGCGGCTTCCGGCAGGCCGGTGAGCTGGCTTGCGCCGCCGGTGAGAACGAGGCGCTGGCCGCCCTGCGGCGCATAGCCCGCGCCGGCGAGCCGATCGCGCACCAGTTCGAGAATCTCCTCCACCCGCGGCTTGATGATGCGCACGAGGCTGGATTTGGGCAGATGCGTCACCTGATCCCCGTCTTCCCCCACCTGGCTGACGGCGATCGTTTCGCGGTCGTCGGAGGGCGAGGAGATGCAGGCGCCGTAATAGGTCTTGAGCCGCTCGGCGTCCGACAGGCGCAGCGTGAGCCCGCGCGCCAAGTCCATCGTCACATGATTGCCGCCCACGGCGATGGCGTCCACATGTTCGAGCCTGTTCTCGGCGAAAACGGCGATGGACGTGCTGCCGCCGCCCAGATCGACGACGATGGTTCCCATTTCCGCCTCGTCGTCGACGAGCGCGGCGAGCCCGGCGGCGTAAGGCGTGGCCACGACCGCCTCGACGTCGAGATGGCACCGCTCCACGGCGAGCATGAGATTGCGCACGGAGGCCGCATCGCTGCTGACCACATGCATTTGCGCGCCCAGCTCGTCGCCGATCATGCCGCGCGGATCGCGCACGGAGGCCGCCCCGTCCAGCGCGAAACTGCGCGGCAGCGAATGCATGACGGCGCGGCCCTGCTGGGCCGCATGCGAGGCGGCGGCCTCGAGCACGCGATGCAAATCGCCTTCCGTCACCGACTTGCCGCCCACGCGGATCTTCGCGCCGTAGAAGCTGGAGCCGATCCGGCCCCCGCTGATATTGACGATCACGCTCTCGACCTGCACGCCCGCCATGCGTTCCGCGGAATCGACGGCGAGGCGAATGGCGCTCTCGGCCTCCTCCATGTCGATCACGACGCCGCCCTTGAGGCCGCGCGAGCGCTGATGCCCGATGCCCAGAATGCGGCAATGATGCGTGCGCCCGCGCAGCAGGTCCGATTGCTCGGCCGGCATGAGGCGCGCGATGAGGCAGGCCACTTTCGACGTGCCCACGTCCAGCGCGCACAAAATGGCGCTCTTGCGCGCCGACAGCGGTTTCATGCGCGGGGTGTAATATTGCGCGTTCATGCCGGACCCCGCTTCGGCTTCTTGGCGAGGGCCTCGGCGCGCGCGGCCCCGGCCTCTTCGGTGAGGCGGGCGACCATGCGGCCGGAAACGCGCATGTCGATGGACAGGATGTCCTTCTCGATAATCTTCTGCTCGCGCGACAGGCGCGCCAGCGCGGCGATGGCGGCTTCGGGATCCTGCTCGGGCAGTTTCACGTCGACGCCATTGGTGAGCTTCAGGTTCCAGCGGCGATGGGTGACGAGCACGCCCGCGCGGATCCTGGACTTGAAATCGCCCGCCGCATCCATGATGCGCTGGAATTCGCCGACGCGCTCATTGGCGCCCTCTCCCACCACGAAGGGCAGATGGACGAGCCGCTCGTCGCGCAAGACGTCGATGGGCTTGCCGTCGGAGGCGATGACGAACACCTGCCCGTCGTTCTGCCACAGGGCGAACGCGTCGCGCTCGACGATCTCGAGGACGAGCTGGCCCGGATAGAGCTTGCGCACCCGCGCGTCGCGGATGAGCGGATCCTCCATCAGCCGCTCGCGCACGGCGCCGGCGTCGAGAAACAGCAGCGAATTGCGGTCGGTGATGTCGGCCGCCGCCAGCACGTCGGCGGGCGAGAGGGAGCGCTGGCCGGAGATCGTCACCTGGGTCACGCCGAAGCCGACGGCCTTGGCGGCGATGTCCCCAGGCGCGCCATGTTCGGCGACGAGGCGTTCGAACCCGCCGCCCAGCAGGCCGCCATAGACGCCCACGCCCGCAAACAGCAGGACAGCCAGAAGAAGGCCCGCGCCGCGACGGCCCGCATAAGCGAAGGCGCGCCCCAGCAGGGCGCGCGCGCGGCGGCGGCGGCGGAAAGGAAGGAAACGGCTGGCGGGGCGGTAGACGTCAAGGCGCGCGGGAGCGCGACCCGCCAGCGCAGGCTGGGCAGGAGCGAACGAGGGACCGGCCCCCGTCATCGATCGCAGGAGGCGTCTTCCACCATCCATCGAACCAACTCACCGAACGATAACCCGGCATACGCCGCGAGCTCCGGAACGAGGGACGTTTCGGTCATACCCGGTTGGGTATTCACCTCCAGCACCACGAGCTCCCCTGTACCGTCGGGGCGGTCGTCGTACCGGAAGTCGCTGCGGCTCACCCCGCGACACCCGAGCGCCCTATGCGCCGTTAACGACAACTCTTGGATGTGTTGGTAAATATTTCCTTTAAGTTTGGCCGGAAGGATGTGGATTGAGCCGCCTTTTGCGTATTTTGCGTTGTAATCGTACCAGCCGCCGTCGGCGGCCCGGATGTCGATGACGTCGAGCGCCCGGTCGCCCATCACGGCGCATGTCAATTCCCGCCCGGCGATAAACTGCTCAGCTAAAAGGGATTCGCCATATTTCCAGGCCGGATCGGCAAGCTCGGCCGGCGGTTTGGCCGCGTCTGCGCCGACGATGAACACGCCATAGGAGGATCCTTCGGCGATCGGCTTGAGAACATAGGGCGGTTCAAGGACATGGGCCGCCGCCGCGTCGCCCCTGTTAACGATTCGGCCCTTGGGGACCGGCACGCCGGCAGCCGCCAGCACGACCTTGGCCATGGCCTTGTTCATGGCGAGCGCGGAGGCCAGCACGCCCGAATGGGTGTAGGGAATCCGCAGCACTTCGAGGACGCCCTGAATGGAGCCGTCTTCGCCCGCCGGGCCGTGCAGCGCGTTGAAGGCGGCGTCCGGCTTCAGCTCCGCCAGCTTGCGCGCCACGTCGCGGTCCACGTCGATTTGCGTGACGCGATAGCCCTCGCCCGCAAGCGCCTTCGCGCAAGCCGCGCCGGAGCGCAGCGACACTTCGCGTTCGGAGGACCATCCCCCCATCAGGACGGCGACGTGCTTGCTCATGGGGCGGCCTTTCTCATTCGCGCGACGGGCGCCGCCGCGCGCTGGGCGGCGCGCGGGTCTTGCTTTCGCAATAAGCCGGCAAGATTACCGGAGGGTGAAAATGCGACCGCTGCGCTACGCGCGGGTCGCGCGCCCGCTCACGCCCGATGGACGGGATCGATCCATTTCACCTCTTCCGGCGTCTCCGCCGGCGCGATGTCGAGATTGATCGCCGTCGCCTGCCCGTCGCTGCGCACCAGCACGCATTCCAGCGTCTCGGTCTGGCTCGCATTGATCTCCTGATGGGGCACATAGGGCGGCACGAAGATGAAATCGCCCGGCCCCGCCTCGGCGGTGAATTCGAGCGCCTCGCCCCAGCGCATGCGGCCCTTGCCGCGCACCACATAGATGACGCTTTCCAGCGCGCCGTGGTGATGGGCGCCCGTCTTCGCGCCCGCATGGATCGACACGGCGCCGGCCCATAATTTCTGCGCGCCCGCGCGGGCGAAATCGATGGCCGCCGCGCGATTCATGCCCGGCGTCTGCGGCGTGTTGGAATCCAGGCTGTCCGCGGGGATCACC
>CAIXDD010000074.1 GCA_903918155.1 uncultured Hyphomicrobiales bacterium | reverse complement strand
GCTCGCCTTGCTCGGCGCGCTGGAGCCCGTGCGGCTGGGGCGCACCATGGCGGCTTTGGGCGCGCCGCAGCGCTTCGTCCATCTCTTCCTGTTTCTCGTGCGCTATCTGCCGACCCTGCGCGAGGAATTGACGCGCCAGCGCGAGGCGATGCGCGCGCGCGCCTTCGCGCCGGCGCTCTCGCGCCACGCCTGGCGCAGTTTCGGCAATCTCGTGGGCATGCTGCTCGTGCGCAGCATCGAACGCGCGGAGCGGGTGGAGGAGGCCATGCGCTGCCGCGGCTTCTCCGGCCGCTTTCCCTTGCGCGCGATGAAGCCCATGGGCGGCGCCGACGCGCGTTTCGCCGCCCTCGCCGCCATCGGCGCGCTCGCCCTTCTCGCATTGGACAGGCTGCCATGACCGCGCTGATCGAAGCTGAAAACATCGTCGTGACGCGCGACGGCCTGCGCGTGCTCGACGGCGCCTCGCTTGCGCTTGCGCCCGGCGAGCGGCTCGCCATCGCCGGCGCGAACGGCGCCGGCAAGACGACGCTGCTGCGCACGCTGATCGGCCTGCAGAAGCCGCAGGCCGGACGCATCATCGCCTTTGGGAGCGAACGGCGCGCGGAGCGCGATTTCCACGACGTGCGGCGGCGCGCGGCCTATCTCTTTCAGGACGCCGACGACCAGCTCTTCTGTCCCACCGTCATCGAGGACGTGGCCTTCGGCCCGCTCAATACGGGCCTCGACGACGAAGCGGCGCTGGAGCGGGCGCGCGCGACGCTCGCGCGCATGCGGCTCGACCATCTGGGCCCGCGCGTGACGCGCAAATTGTCAGGCGGCGAGAAGCGGCTCGTCTGCCTCGCCGGCGTTCTCGCGATGGACCCCGACGTGCTGCTGCTCGACGAACCCACCAACAGCCTCGACGCCGCCCATGTGCGCCTGCTGGTCGACGTGCTCATGTCCTGCGGCAAGGCGATGATCCTCGTCACCCATGACAGGCCCGTGCTCGATTCCATCGCCACCCGCGCGCTCTTGCTGAAGAACGGCAAGCTCGAACCCGCCTTGCTCCATCGCCACGTCTATACGCACGCCCATGTGCATATCCACGCCGACGACCACGCCGCCGACGGCCATTCCGACGGCGGGCATTGAAGGGCGGGCATTGAGCGGCGGAAAGCGAGAAGCGAGATACGGGATGCGGGCTGCGCGTCTTCTCAGATCCGCTGGTAGGCCGGGAGGGACTCGAACCCCCAACCAGACCGTTATGAGCGGTCGGCTCTAACCATTGAGCTACCGGCCCGGACGCGCGGCGTCGGGAGAGTCTTCTATAACGCAACGCCGGCCCGGCGCAATTGACCGGGCCGCGCGGCGCGCCTCAATTGTCGAGGAAGCTTCTGAGCTTGCGCGAGCGGCTGGGGTGCTTGAGCTTGCGCAGCGCCTTCGCCTCGATCTGGCGGATGCGCTCGCGCGTGACCGAGAATTGCTGGCCCACTTCCTCAAGCGTGTGGTCGGTGTTCATGCCGATGCCGAAGCGCATGCGCAGCACGCGCTCCTCGCGCGGGGTGAGCGAGGCGAGCACGCGCGTCGTCGTCTCGCGCAGGTTCGACTGGATCGCCGCGTCGATCGGCAGGATCGCGTTCTTGTCCTCGATGAAATCGCCGAGGTGCGAATCCTCCTCGTCGCCGATGGGCGTCTCCAGCGAGATCGGCTCCTTGGCGATCTTGAGCACCTTGCGCACCTTTTCGAGCGGCATGGCGAGCTTTTCGGCCAGCTCCTCGGGCGTGGGCTCGCGGCCGATCTCATGCAGCATCTGCCGGCTCGTGCGCACGATCTTGTTGATCGTCTCGATCATG
>CAIXDD010000073.1 GCA_903918155.1 uncultured Hyphomicrobiales bacterium | reverse complement strand
CCTGTGACCGGATGGGCGAAGGACGCGCGCTTGCGCAGGAGTCCCTCGACTGTCCCTCGACCGTTCGCGAATTGCGCATGCGAATGCGGGGCGTGTCAAACAAACGCCGCGCGTTTCAGCGGCTTTTTCGCGAAAGCGCCGCGCCTTTGCGCAATCAGCCCGCCATTCGCGCAGATTGACGCGAAAGCAAGCGCCCTGGGGCGCCGGCTCAGAAGGCGATGGCGAAGCGCGCGCGCACGACATTGCGCTCGAAATTGTCGAGATCGAGCGCGCCCGCCACGCCGCTCGCCCGGCCCGCGACCTGACGGCCCCATGCGCCGGCGATGAACGCGTCCTTGCCGACCTTCGCATAGAATGTCGGGCCGACGAAGATCGCGTGTCCCTGGCCGTCGTTGAAGAACAGGCCGCTGGCCGCATATTCGTAGCGCGTCTCGAGGCCGAGGAAGAAGCCTTCGCGCAGCTGCGCGCTTATTGCGCCCGACAGGCTGAACGCGGAGCCGCGCTCCATCGCCGCCCCGCCGACCGGCCATGTCCATGCGGGCTCATAGCCGACATTGAGCGCGCCGAAGAGCGTGTCTTTCACCAATTCGCGGTCGAAGGCGGCCTTCAGGCCCAGCGCGAAGTCGTTCGTGCGCGCCGCCTCGCCGTCCAGCCGCGACCAGGCGGGCTGGGCGATGAGGGTGAGGCCGATCCCATGGGCGGCGCGGTCGAGCACACGATATTTCACCTCGCCCGACAGGCCCTGAACGCCGAGGCCGTTCGCATTGTCGAGGCCGGGGACGTTTTTCACGAGCGCCCGGCCGAAACCCACGCCGAAGCCCACGGCGATCTCGTCGGTCAGCGTGCCCTTCACCGCGCCGGTGGCGGAGAGGGAGCGATAGGTTCCCGCGCGCTTGCCAAAGCCGGTCACCGTGTCGAATTCGAAGGAGCGGTCCCCCTTCTCGCCGATGTCCGAGCCGTCGGAGAAGCCGAAAATATCGCCCGTGTCGGCGCCTTCGGCGCTGGCGGCGACAAGGCCGGCGGCGCTGGCGAGCGCCAGCGAAGCGGAGAAGACCACGCCGCGCGCGCGGCCCGAATGGATGAACATGACGCCCCCCTGGCTGTTAACGATCCTTTAACCGAGCGCCAGCTCCGCCGCAACGCTCCTGCGAATGTTATAATATAACATATCCAGCAAGCGCAAGCCTAGCGCGTCGGCGCGGCCGCAGGCGACAGGCGCAGGATCTTGCCATTGGGCTCGTCGGTGAGGGCGTAGACGGCTCCCTCGGGGCCGATGGCGACGTCGCGGATGCGCGCTCCCAAGCGGATGCGCTCCTCCCCCGTCACGCGCTCGCCCTCCAGAGTCAGGCGGATGACGGATTGGGCGACCAGCGCGCCCACGAGAAGCGAACCGCGCCAGCCGGGCAGCAGGTCCGCCTCGTAGAAGGCCATGCCCGAGGGCGCGACCGAGGGGCGCCAGACATGGACGGCGTCGGCGAATTCAGGGCGCGTGGGCGGATCGGGAATGTCGAGTCCGTTGTAATGGTCGCCCCAGCTCACAAGCGGCCAGCCGTGATTGGCGCCGGGTCGCGTCACATTCACCTCGTCGCCGCCGCGCGGGCCCATTTCATGGGTCCAGAGCGCGCCGGTTCGCGGATGGACGGCGGCGCCCTGCACGTTGCGATGGCCGTAGGACCACAGCTCCGGCCGCAGGCCGGGACGGCTCAGAAAGGGATTGTCCGGCGCCGGCGCGCCCGCGCGCGTGAGGCGCACGACCGCGCCCATATGGGTGGAGGGATCTTGCGCAGGCGCCATGAGGCCGCGTTCGCCCAGCGTCAGAAAGAGATGGCCGGCGCGGTCGAAGGCGATGCGCGCGCCGAAATGCAGGCCGCCCTCCGCCTTCGGCTCCTGCCGGAAGATCGTCTCGACGCTCTCCAGCCGCGCGCCGTCCTCGCTCAGCCGGCCGCGCGCCAGCGCCGTGCCGGCGGAGCCGCGCGGGCCCGGCTCCGCATAGGCGAGG
>CAIXDD010000072.1 GCA_903918155.1 uncultured Hyphomicrobiales bacterium | reverse complement strand
TCTGCTGCTGACGCTGCGGCTCCAATCCGCGTTGGCGCTGGTCCATCTGCGGCTGACGCTGCGGCTCGGTCTGCGGACGCAAGGGCTGGACTTGCGGCTGCAAAGGTTGCGGCTGACGCTGCGGCTCCGATCCGCGCTGGCGCTGCTGATCCATCTGCGGCTGACGCTGCGGCTCGGCCTGCGGGCGCAACGGCTGGACTTGCGGCTGCAAGGACTGCGGCTGCTGCTGGCGCTGCGGCTCCAATCCGCGCTGGCGCTGATCCATCTGCGGCTGACGCTGCGGCTCGGCCTGCGGGCGCAACGGTTCGACCTGCGGGCGCAAGGCCTGCGGCTGCTGGGGCGCGCGCGGCGCCTCCTGCGCCCGCTGGCCGCCGGGCGATGGAGCGATGGTGGGCGCGGGCCCGCTCATCCCGCGCGGACCGCCTTGCAACGGCTGAGGGCCGGCGACTGGGGGAAGCTGCGTCGCCCCTTGCGCGCCCGGGCCCCCACGGGGCCCCGCGACCGCGGGAAGCTGGTTCGGCGGCGCGGCCGAGCCCGCCGCATTGGGGCCGCGTTGCTGGCCGCCCCCCTGCCCCGGGCCGGAGCGCCAAGAAGGCATGGCGTTCGGCATGGCGTTCGGCGCCGGCGCGGCGTTCGGCGCCAAGTTCGGGGCGACGCCGCGAGCGACGCTTGGAGCGACGCTTGGGGCGACGCCGGGAGCGACGCTTGGCGCCGCGAGGCTCTGGCGCGGCTGGATCGGCAGGTTCGGCACGGCGCGCACAGGCTGGGCGACGGGCGCCGCCAGCGCAGGCCGCGCCAACGGCGCGCGATCCCTGTCGCGCAGCCGGTCGCGATCCGAATTGCGATCCAAACTGCGATCCAAGCTGCGATCCAAGGCGCGATCCATGGCGCGATCCCTTCTCCGATCGCTGATGATCTTGCCGCCCACGATGCCTGCGGCGAGCGCGGCCGGAATCGCGACATAGGGATTGATGCCGCGCGACTCGCTCAGATAGACCGGCGGCGGCGGCGCCACGACATAGGCGGGCGGGGAAATCCAATAGGGCCGCTCGAACACCTGCACGGTCTCGGGCAGGAAGTAATAATGTTCCTCCACATAGATCGGCGGCGGCGGCGGACGCCACCAGACCGGCGGCGGCGCATAGACGACGATCGGCGCGTCGAGGGCGACGAACATGCGCGGACCCGACCGCTCGATGATGACGATCTCCTCGGGCGGGGGCGGCGCAAAAGGATAATCCAACGGCGCGAAGACCGGCGGGGGCTCGACGGCGGCCGAAAGACGCGCGAGGCGCCGGCGCGCTTCGACGGCGTGCGGCCCGCCGGGATAGCGATTCAGATAGGTCCAATAGGCTTCCGGCGAATTGTCCGCGAGGGCGCCCCGCCAGACGCTGGCCTCGCGCCGGGTCGCCAGCATGTCGCGCACGTTGGGCGCATAGGGCGATGCGGGGAACGCGCCGAGGAATTCCTCGTAATCGGGAATGGAATCGCGCTCCAGCGCGGAGGAATAGGCCTCCGGCGCGACCATGGCGGCGATGGGCTGCGCGCGGCGCGCGGCCGTGCGTTCGGGGGCGACCGCCGGGGGCGGCGCGCCGGGTCCGCGCTCAAGCAGGACGAGCGGCTCCGCCAGCCTGTCGGCGCTCCAGGGCGCCTGCGCGCCGCGGGTCAGTTCGGCTGTGCGCAGCCGCGCGCGCGCGAAAGCTTCGTCGATGGGCAGGCCCGGCTCGCGCAAGGCCTCGGCGAGCGCCTGCGC
>CAIXDD010000071.1 GCA_903918155.1 uncultured Hyphomicrobiales bacterium | reverse complement strand
TGCGCAGCTTGATGCGCCTGAACGCGTCGCGATTGCCCGTCAGCGACAATTCATCCTCGGAGCCGCGGTCGAAAAACTCGAACACGCCGCGCGGCAGGCGCCGGCGGGCGGCCTCGCGCAGATCCGCGATATTGAGGCAGGCCTCCAGCGCGGCGCTGGCGGGCGGCGTCTTGACCCCGCGCCCGGATTTGGCGCCGCTCCCGGACTCGGCCTGCGGCTGGGTCGCCTGCGGGACCTGTTGCGTCTGGCTCCCCCGTTCAGCCGCCGTCGCCGGGCTGGTCATCCGCTTGGCTCCCTTATGCTTCCCCGAATGGCGCGCACCATAGCGGGGCGGCGCGGGAGGGGCCAGCGCGGCGGCAAGGTCAAGCCAAAGCGCGTCGCCGCCCGTGGATGAACGCAACTAAACGCGTGCGCGCCGGGCGATTCGGTACTATCGAGGAGATATGAGCCTAATATCGTCCACCCACGAGCTGGCGCAGGCCTGCGCGCGGTTCGCCCGACACGAATTCGTCACCGTCGACACGGAATTCCTTCGCGAGACCACGTTCTGGCCGAAGGTCTGCGTGATCCAGATCGCCTCCGACGAGGAAGCCATCGCGGTGGACGCGCTGGCGGACGGAATCGACCTCACCCCCTTTTTCGCGCTGATGCGCGACACGGCCGTCGTGAAGGTCTTCCACGCCGCCCGGCAGGACGTCGAGATCATGTGGCATCTGGCGCGCACCATTCCCGCGCCCCTGTTCGACACGCAGGTCGCCGCGATGGTGTGCGGTTTCGGCGATCAGGTTTCCTATGGCGAGCTGGTGCAATCGCTGTGCAAGGTCGCCATCGACAAATCCTCGCGCTTCACCGACTGGTCGCGCCGGCCGCTGTCGGAGGCGCAGATCGCCTATGCGCTGGCCGACGTCACCTATCTGCGCGACGTCTATCGCGCCTTGCTCGACAAGCTCGACAAATCCAGCCGCAAGGACTGGTTGATCGACGAAATGGCGCCGCTGATCGCGCCCGCGACCTATGAGCAGCATCCCGAAAACGCCTGGGAGCGTTTCCGCCACCGCGCCCGCAAGCCCCGCGACCTCGCCGTGCTGATGGATCTATGCGCCTGGCGCGAACGCGAGGCGCAGACGCGCGACGTGCCGCGCTCGCGCATCCTCAAGGACGACGTGCTGATCGAGGTGGCGCTGGCCGCCCCGCGCACGCCCGAGGCGCTCGGCAATCTGCGCGCGTTCCCGCGCGGCATGGAGCGCGCGCGCGCCGGGGCGGAAATTCTCGCGGCCATCGAACACGGGCTCGCGCGCGACCCCAAGAGCCTGCCGAAGATCGAGCGCGACCGGCGCCCCGGAGGCTCCACGGGCGCCACGGTGGAGCTGCTGAAAGTCCTGCTGCGGCAGGTCAGCGAAAAGCACGGCGTCGCAGCGAAAATGGTCGCCACCGTCGACGATCTCGACGCCATCGCCTCCGACGATGCGGCGGACGTGGCCGCGATGCGCGGCTGGCGGCGCGAGATTTTCGGCATGAAGGCGCTGGAGCTGAAACGCGGCAAGCTCGCCC
>CAIXDD010000070.1 GCA_903918155.1 uncultured Hyphomicrobiales bacterium | reverse complement strand
GCTTTTGTAAAGGCGCGCATGACCGCGCTTGCGCGAGCCTGCGCGCCGCGCGCGCCAGCCCTTGCGTCAGGTTTGCGCGCGTGAGGGCGCGCCTTGCGGCTCGCATGGGGGCGTTGGCGTTCCAATGCGTTAACCGCCCCTCGCTAGCCTTTCGTCAGTTTCATTCATGTGTTTCAGGAGTGGTCAATGAGCAATCGCCTTGGTCTTGCCGCACGCGTCGAAGAGCGCCACGACGACGGCGCCGCCCTCAGCGCCCATGCGATGCGGCCGGCCCCGGGCGTGCAGGAGCTGCGCGCGCAGATCCTCTCCAAGCTCGCTTATTCGGTCGGCAAGGACCCCGCGAGCGCGCGCGATCATGATTGGCTCACCGCCGCCATTCTGGTTCTGCGCGACGGCGTGGTCGACGGATGGATGCAGTCGATCCGCGAGGCCAAGCGTTCAGGGCGCAAGCGCGTCTATTACCTCTCGCTTGAATTTCTGATCGGCCGTCTGTTCAAGGACGCGCTCGGCAATGTCGGCATGACCGAGTCCATGCGCGAGGCGCTGCGCGGACTTGGCGTCGATCTCGACGCGATCTTCGCGCTGGAGCCGGACGCCGCTTTGGGCAATGGCGGGCTGGGGCGCCTCGCCGCCTGTTTCATGGAGAGCATGGCGACGGTGGGCGTCTCCGGCCTTGGCTACGGCATCCGCTACGATCACGGGCTGTTTCGCCAGAGCATCGTTGACGGGCAGCAGGTGGAATCGCCCGAAGATTGGCTCTCCTTCCGCAATCCGTGGGAATTCCAGCGGCCCGAAATCGTGCATGAGATCGGCTTTGGCGGCGAAGTCGCGATGGCCAATGGCTGGGACGGCGCCGCGCGCCATGATTGGCGGCCCGCCGAGACCGTGCTGGCGGTGGCGTTCGACACGCCGGTGGTGGGCTGGCGCGGGCGCATGGTGAACACGCTGCGCCTGTGGAGCGCGCGATCGGTCGATCCCTTGCGGCTCGATGCGTTCAATTCGGGCGATCATGTCGGCGCCATGGCCGAGCGCGCGCGAGCGGAAAGCATCTCCAAGGTCCTTTATCCGTCGGACGCCACGCCGGCGGGGCAGGAATTGCGCCTGCGGCAGGAATATTTCTTCACCTCCGCCTCGCTGCAGGATCTCATTCGCCGCCACATGCAGCGCTTCGGCGACATTCGCTCGCTGGCCGAAAAAGCCTCGATCCAGCTCAACGACACCCATCCCTCCATCGCCATCGCCGAATTGATGCGCCTGCTGGTGGACGTGCACGGGCTGGACTGGGACGAAGCCTGGCGCGTGACGCAGGCCGCCTGCTCCTACACCAACCACACGCTGCTTCCCGAAGCGCTGGAGAGCTGGCCCGTCGAGCTGATGCAGCGGCTCTTGCCTCGCCATCTGCAGATCATCTACGCCATCAACGCGCGCCTGCTCGACGAGGCGCGCGCGCGGAGCGGGCGCGGAGCGCATCGCGCGGCTGTCGCTCATCGATGAGCATAACGGCCGGCGCGTGCGCATGGGCAATCTCGCCTTCGCGGGCTCGCACCGCATCAACGGCGTGTCCGCGCTCCACACCGACCTGATGAAACAGACCGTGTTCCGCGACTTCAACGAAACCTTGCCCGGGCGCATCGTCAATATGACGAACGGCGTCACGCCGCGGCGCTGGTTCGCGCATGCCAATCCGCGCCTCGCCGCGCTGGTGCGCGACTGCATCGGCTCGGGCGTGATGGAGGATCTGGAGGCGATCTCCGCCTTCGCGCGCTTCAGCGAGGATGCGGGCGTGCGCGAGCGGTTCGCCCGCGTGAAACAGGCCAACAAGGCCGCGCTCGCCGATCATGTGCTGGAGACCTGCGGCGTGCGGCTCGATCCCTCCGCCAGGTGCGACGTGCATGTGACGCGCATCCACGAATACAAGCGCCAGCTTCTCAACATTCTGGAGACGATCGCGCTCTATCACGCGATCAAGGCCGATCCGGGCGCCGGCTGGGCGCCGCGCGTGAAGATTTTCGCAGGCAAGGCCGCGGCCAGCTATGTCATGGCCAAGAGCGTGATCCGCCTAATCAACGACGTCGCCGCCGTCGTCAACGCCGATCCCGCCGTGCGCGATCTGCTGCGCGTCGTGTTCCTGCCGAATTTCAACGTGAGCCTCGCCGAAAGTCTGGTTCCCGCCGCCGATCTCTCCGAACAGATCTCCACCGCAGGGATGGAGGCGTCGGGCACTGGCAATATGAAATTCGCGCTCAATGGCGCGATCACCATCGGCACGCTCGACGGCGCGAATGTGGAGATGAAGGAGCGCGTGGGCGACGAGAACATCATCATCTTCGGCATGACCGCAGCCGAAGTCGAGGCGCGCCGCGCCGGCGGATATGATCCGCGCGCCGTGATCGAGCGCGATCCAGCGCTGGCGGACGCCTTGGCGAGCGTCGCAGCCGGCCTGTTCTCGCCGGGCGATGCGGCGCGTTATCATCCGCTGGTGGATTCGCTCTACAACAGCGACTTCTTCATGGTGGCCGCCGATTTCGGCGATTACGCCGCCGCCCAACGGCGCGTGGACGTGTTGTGGTCGCAGCCGGACGAATGGAACCGCAAGGCGATCATCAATACGGCGGGCATGGGATGGTTCTCGTCCGACCGCACCATCCGCGAATATGCGGAGGAGATCTGGAAGGCGCCCCACTGGCGCGCGTCCTGATCCATGTCGGCCCGCGGGCCGCAGATCGCGCAGGCGCCGTCGCGCGCGCCTGCGCAGCTGGGGGCGAGCCTGTGCGAGGGCGGCGCGCAGTTCGCGGTCCTCTCGCATCACGCGCGCGCCGTCGACGTCTGCCTGTTTGAGCCGGGCGGCGCGCGCGAGATCGCGCGCTGGCGCCTGAGCGGGCGCGAAGGCGACGTGCGGTTCGGCTTCGTGCCGGGCGTGCGCGCGGGCCAGCTTTACGGGCTGCGCGCGCATGGCGAATGGGCGCCCGCGCAGGGTTTGCGCTTCGATCCCGCAAAGCTTCTCGTCGATCCTTACGCAACGCGGCTGGACAGGCCGTTCGTCTTCGACGAGGCGATGACGCGGCAGGGCGCTGAGACCGGCGCGCTCACGCCGCGTTGCGTTGTCGAAGCGCGCGAGGATGCGCGCGAGCTTTCGCTGGCCGGCGCGCGCGCGCCAGCCTTCGTCTATGAGATGAACGTGCGCGCCTGGACGATGCTGGACGAGGCCGCGCCGCAGGAATTGCGCGGCACGCTGGCGGCGCTCGCCCAACCATCCAGCATCGCGCGGCTGCAGCGGCTTGGCGTGAGCCATGTGGAGCTGATGCCGCTTCACGCCTGGATCGACGAACCGCATCTCGCGCGACTGGGGCTGCGCAATGCATGGGGCTATAATCCCGTCAGCTTCCTCGCGCTCGATCCGCGCCTTGCGCCCGGCGGCTGGGCGGATCTGCGCGCGGTCTGCGCGCGTCTGCGCGAAGCGGGCGTGGGCGTCATCGTCGACGTCGTGTTCAATCACACGGGCGAGGGCGACGCGCTGGGGCCTACGCTCTCGCTGCGCGGACTCGACGAGGCGTTATATTATCGCCGCCTTCATGACGGCGCGCTCGCCAATGAGGCGGGCTGCGGCAATACGCTCGCCTGTGCGCGGGCGCCTGTCGTGCGTTTGGCGATGGACGCCTTGCGCAAGCTGGCGCATGCGGGCGTCGAGGGTTTCCGCTTCGATCTCGCCACGACATTGGGGCGCGGGCCCGAAGGCTTTTCGCCGGAGGCGCCCTTGCTGGCCGCGATCGCGCAGGATCCGCTGCTGCGCGAGCGGCTTTTGATCGCGGAGCCGTGGGACATCGGGCCGGGGGGCTATCGACTGGGCGCCTTTTCTGCGCCCTTTCTCGAATGGAACGATCGCTATCGCGATGACGTGCGCCGATTCTGGCGCGGCGACGGCGGCGCGCTGGGGCCATTCGCGACGCGCATCGCCGGCTCGCAGGACGTCTTTGGCCCGCGCCATCGTCCGCCTTCCGCCAGCGTGGATTTCATCTGCGCGCATGACGGCTTCACGCTGCGCGACCTTGTGAGTCATGCCGCCAAGCGCAATCTCGCCAATGGCGAGGAGGACCGCGACGGCGCGGATGAAAATTTTTCGTGGAATTGCGGGCTCGACGGCCCCGCCGACGCGCAGACCGAAGCCTTGCGCGGGCGCGACATCCGGGCGCTGCTCGCCACGCTCTTTCTGTCGCGGGGCACGCCCATGCTCACGGCGGGCGACGAATGCGGACGCACGCAGGGCGGCAACAACAACGCCTATTGCCAGGATAACGAGACGACCTGGCTCGATTGGGCGCGCGCCGATATGGAGCTGTTCGATTACGTCGCCCGGCTCGCGCGATTGCGCGCGCGCTTTCCCCATTGGCGCGATGCGCATCTGGAGGCGGACGGGCCCGGCGCGCAAGGCGTGCGGGCGCGTTGGCTGCGCGCCGACGGCGCGGATATGAGCGCGCAGGATTGGGGCGAGGGCGATCGCCTCGTGCTGTTATGCGCCTGCGGCGCAGGGATCGAGGAAGAGCGGATCCTGCTCGTCTTTCATCGCGGCCATGGCCCGCTCGCCTTTCAGGCGCCGCCGCCGCGTCCGGGCTTCCGCTGGGTCGTCGCGTTCGACAGCGCGAATCCGCGACAAGGCGAGGCGCCGGCGCCGTTCGCCGGAATGGCCGGCCCGCGCAGCGTGCTGCTGATCGTGGAGCGCCCGCTCGCCTGAGCGGGGAACGAAGCATGCGTGCGCGCGGTTTGCGCGGGCGGGGGCGTCGTGATGCGGGGTGTTCCATGCCGGCCTCCGGGACGATGCGCGCGCAAGAAGCGCAAACGCCGCAGGATATTCCTGCGCGCGGCTGGCGAGAGGTCGCCGGGCGCGTCTATGAGGAGATCGGGAAGGATCGCGTGGCGGCGGTCGCCGCGGGCGTCACATTATATGGATTGCTTGCGCTGTTTCCGATGATCGGGGCCTTCGTGTCCCTCTATGGACTCGTCGCGGATCCCGCGTCGAACGGCGCGCATCTGGCCGCCATGTCGCAGGTTCTGCCCGGCGGCGCCGTCGAGGTGATCGGCGATCAGGTGAAGCGCATCGCCAGCCAGCCGGGCGGGCGTCTCGGCTTCAGCTTTCTCGCAGGCCTCGCCTTTTCGCTGTGGAGCGCCAACGCCGGCGTGAAGGCGATGTTCGATGCGCTCAACGTCGCCTATGGCGTGAGCGAGAAGCGCAGCTTTCTGACGCTGAACGCGCAATCGCTCGCGTTCACGCTGGGCGCCATGCTGGCGCTCGCGGCGGCTTTGCTCGCCATGGTCGCCGTGCCTGCGATGCTGAAATGGGCGGCGCTGGGCGAGGGCGCGGAATGGGCGCTCTCGCTGGTGCGCTGGCCGCTTCTTCTGGCGCTTGTGGCGACGGGGCTGGCCGCGCTGTATCGCTATGGCCCTTGCCGCGAGGACGTGGAATGGGCGTGGCTCACGCCCGGCGCGATCATGGCGTCGGCGGTGTGGCTTGCGGCCTCGGTGGCCTTCTCGTGGTATGCGGCGAATTTCGGCTCCTATAACGAGACCTATGGGTCGCTCGGCGCCGTCATCGGCTTCATGACATGGATGTGGATTTCGGCGACCATCGTGCTCGCAGGCGCGGAGCTGAACGCGGAGACGGAACGCGAGGCGCGCGCGTAAGGGCGCGACCTCACGATTCAGACATGGCCTGAAGCGGAACAAAGTGAGCGGCCCCGACATTCTTCCGCCATTGGCGATTGGAGGTCGACATGCCCACAGACATGAATGCGCCTGCAGGCGCACGCGCCGCCGGCTCGACGAGCATGGGCGAGGCCGCGGAGGATGCGGCGCGGGCGGGTTCCACGCTGGCCTCGAAAGCGCAGCGCCGCATGAGCGGCCTGTTGCGCGGACAAATGGAGGCAGGCGCCGATTATGTCGGCGTCGTTTCGCAAAGCGCGCACGAGTTCGCCGACACGCTCGACGACAAGGCGCCCGAAATCGCGCGCTTGATGCATAAGGCGGCGGATCGCGCGGATCGTTTGGCGCAGGACGTGCGCGACAAATCGCCCGACGAATTGTTCGACATGGCGTCCGATTATGCGCGGCGCAATCCGCGCGTGTTCTTCGGCGGCGCCATCGCCCTTGGCTTTCTGCTCTCGCGCTTCCTCAAGAGCGGGTCGCAAAACTCGCGCGGCTACGCCTCTTCCGAAAACGACATGGGAGCCGGGCTCACCGGCGGCTATGGCGCCGGCGTTTCCGGCGCGATGGGGGCGGAGTCCATGGGATCGGGCGCGATGGGCGGCGACAGGCGGACGAGCCGGCGCGAGTTCGACGAGGGCGCGCAAAATCCGCGAAATGCGCAAACCAAAGAGGGCTCCCATGCTTGACGAACGCAGCGATGACGGTCTGCGGCGCGCCGCGGGCCGCTCCGGCGCAGGCGCTGAATCCTCGCCGACCGCGCTTGTCAGCGCGCTCTTCGCCGATCTCGGCGATCTCCTGCAAAAGGAGATCGCGCTCGCCAAGGCGGAGGTGCGGCGCAATCTCGCGCGCAAGGTCAGCGGCTCGGCCTGGGTGGGCGTCGCCGCGCTGCTCTTTCTCGTCGCCTTGCTCGCGCTTGTCGCGGGCCTCGTGTTTCTCATCGCAAGCTATGGCTATGCGATGCATGCGGCCGCGTTCATCGTCGCGCTCGGCTTCGCCGTTCTGGGCGCGCTCGCCTTCGTCGCGGGCCGCGCCAAGCTGAATGCGGGCATGGCGCCTGAACGCAGCATGCGCCAGATGCGCCGCGACGTCGCAACGATCAAGGAGCAGGTGCAATGACCATGATTGATCAGGATCGCGCCTCGCGCGCCTCCGTCGGGGGAAATGTCGCCAGCGCCCTGCGCGAGCGCGTGGGCGCGATGCACGCCGGCGATTATCTGCCGAGCGGCGAGCGGATCATGCGTCTGGCCCGCGAGAGGCCGGAGGCTTTGCTCGTCATCGCGGCGGGGCTTGCGCTGCTCATGCGCGGCGCCGGGCGCGGCATGCGCGATTGGGGCGCGATGAGCGAACGCGAATTGCACGCGCGCGGCATCCGCCACAATCCCTATGACGATGCGATGGCGGGCTGGGCGTCGAGCGAAGACGCCGCAGCGCAGGCCGGCGCCGGGCTTGGCGAGCGGGTTCGCGAAACCGGCGAACGCATGAGCGCCTATGCGGGCGAGTTGAGCGAAAGGGCGAGCGAGACCGCGTCTGAATATTCGGCGGCGGCCGGTCGCTGGGCGGAGGATGCGCGGGATGTTTTGAGCGAGCGTTCGGCGCGGCTCGCCCGGCAGGCGCGCGATCTGCCCCATGAGCTTGATGAGGCGGTGCGCGATCATCCCCTCGTGCTCGGCGCGCTCGGAATAGCCGTGGGCGCGGCGCTTGGCGCCTCTTTCCCGGCCTCTTCGCTTGAAAGCCGCGCCATGGGCGGCGCGCGCGAACAATTGGGCGAGGCCGCGCAAGGCGTGGCGGGGCGGCTCACGGATGCGGCGGAGCGCGCTCTGGAAGAGGCCAAGCGCACCGCCGAGCGTCATGGCGTGTCGGGCGAGAGCGTGCGCGAGATGGCGCGGGACGCGGCGGGCGCCTTCGTCTCCGCCGCCGCCGGCCGCGATGCGCAGCGTTCGGGCTCAGGGTCAGGCGGCGCCTCGGGGACGTGAGGCGCGCTGCGGGACATTCGCGCAGGAAAGGATGCGGGCATGGCTGAAGACAGATCGCTCACGGAACTGGAGCGCGAGGTGGAGCAGGCGCGCGCGCGGCTGGCGGGAGACATCGCGCGGCTGCGCGCGCCCGAAACCTTCGAGAGCGCGAAGCGCAGCGTGATCGCGGCGGTCTCCGGCTACCGCGACGACGCGATGGGCAGGGCGCAGGCGCGCGCCCAATCCATGCTGGACGCGGTGAAGGCGCGGGCTTCGGCCAATCCGGCGGCGGCGGCGGCGGTGATGGCGGGCGTCGCCTGGCGGCTCTATCGCCACCCTCCCATCGCCAGCGCGCTGATCGGCGCCGGCGTGGCGATGCTCGCGCGCACCGATCCCACGGCGGCGCAAGATCGCGCGCAAGAGCGAGCGCAAGAGCGCGCTGAAGAGTGGTCGCGGTCGCTTTCGTCGGGCTGGCGGGCGCAAGCTTCGGGCGAGGGCGTGGAAAGCCGGCGCGTGGGCGGCGC
>CAIXDD010000069.1 GCA_903918155.1 uncultured Hyphomicrobiales bacterium | reverse complement strand
GCTGGCCGCCGCCCGTCTCCTGCGACAGGCGGGCGCGCGCGTCGCGCTGATCGAGAAGAGCCGCGGCGCAGGCGGACGCATGGCGACGCGCCGCGCGGAAACGCTGCGCTTCGACCATGGCGCGCAATATTTCACCGCGCGCGGTCCGTCCTTCCGCGCCCTTCTGGAGCGCTTGAGCGAGGACGGGGCCGCCGCCCGCTGGTTCGACGACGCTTATGTGGGCGCGCCGGGCATGAACGCCGCGCCCCGCGCCATGGCGCAGGGGCTCGAGATCCTCACCCTGCGACAGGCTGTCGCGCTGGAGCGCGCAGGCGCGTGCATGACGGGGCGGGCCCGATCGCGGCAAGCTTCGGCGACCTGTTCGACGCGGTCGCGCTGGCGATTCCCGCGCCGCAGGCCGCGCCCCTGCTCGCCGGCGCAGGCCTCGATTTTCCCGGCGCGTCGCAGGCGCTTTACGCCCCTTGCTGGGCCCTGATGCTCGCCTTCGACGCGCGCAGCGACGCGCCGGTGCGCATGAAGACCGACGATCCCGTGATCGCATGGATCGCGCGCGACAGCGACAAGCCGGAACGCGAGAGGGATCACAGGCCGCAGGGCGAAAACTGGGTCGTGCATGGCGCGCCCGGCTGGTCGCGCGACAATCTGGAGCGCACGCCCGAAGAGGCCGCCGCCCTGCTGCTCGCCCGGTTTCGCACGCTCACGGGGATTTCTGGCGAGCCCGTTCACATGACGGCGCATCGCTGGCGCTTCGCGCTGGTGGAGCGCGCCGCCGGGCTGGACGATCTGTGGGACGGGGCGGCGCGCGTGGGCGCCTGCGGCGACTGGCGCATCGGCCCGCGGGTGGAATCGGCTTTCGACAGCGGCGAGGCGCTGGCGCGCGCGATGATCGCGGATCTGCGCCCATGAGCCCGCAGGACGACGCGAAGGGCTGCGCGCTCACCGTCTATTACGACGGCGATTGCCCGCTGTGCCGGTTCGAAATCGCCCATTACAAGGCGCAGGAAGGAGCGCAGCGCATCGCCTTCGTCGATGCGTCGCAAGCGCCCGAGACGCTGGCGCCGGATCTCACCCGCGAGGTCGCGATGGCCCGTTTCCATGTGCGCGGCGCCGACGGCGCGCTGGTCTCGGGCGCGGAAGCCTTCACCCATGTCTGGCGCGTGCTGCCGCGCTGGCGCTGGGCGGCGCGGCTGGCGTCCCTGCCCGGCATGCCATGGCTGCTGGAGTGCGCCTATCGCGCCTTCCTTCCGCTGCGGCCGTTCATCGCGCGCGCAATGCGCGCCAGCTCGCGAACAGGACCGCCCCCGCCACCAAAGGCGTGAGCGGATAGAACAGAACGGTCAAAAAGACCGACAGAAGCGGCCAGACCCATGCGACGCCCAGAAGCGCCAGCAATGCGGGCGAGCGGCCGCCGTCGCGCGCCGCCAACACCAGCGCCGTCAGCGTGAGCGCGAATAATTCATAGGTATAGCCATAGGCGGAGGTCATGACGCCGAGCAGCGCCGTGGTCGCCGCGCGCAATAAGGGATCCGCGCAGGGCGCGCGCCACAGGCGCCACGCCATGACGATCGCGACAGCCGTCGCGACCCCCTGCGCGGCATATGCCACCGTCAGGTCGGCGCCGAACGTGCGCGCGAGCAAAAAGGTCGACACGCCGTTGCGCTGATAGAGGTGAAGCGGGGGATGCTCCATGAAGGACACCATCATCGGCGTGGTGACCGAGAAAAAGCCGCGCCATGTCTCCCACCCGAAAGCGGCGAGGCTCGCCAGAGTGAGGCCCGCGACGCACAGGCCGGCGGCGAAGAAAGCGCGCCACGCGCCCGCCGCAGCCAGACAGAACGGCGCGAGCAAGGCCGCATGCGGCTTCACCGCCAGCAGGCCGATCAAGGCGCCGGCGAGCGCGGGCCGTCGCAGCGCGAGCGCATAGCCGCCCACGAGGCAGGCCGCGGTAAAGGCGCCGTTCTGTCCGAACAGGAAATTGCACACGACCGCAGGACTGACCGCCATGGCCGCCAGACACCAGGCTTGCGCGCCGCCCGCGCGCAGGGCGAGCAGAAAGAAGGCGAGCGTTCCCGCGCTCCATGCGGCGAAGGCGACATAGAGCGGCGCCAGCGCCGCCAGCACGCCCAGCAGAAGCATGGTCGGCGGATAGGACCATTCGCTGCGCGTCGAGAAAGGCTGCACCTGCGCGTCGATCGCGTCCATATAGGCTTGCTGATCGAACAGAACGGGGAGACGATCCGCCAGCGCGAGGCGCCCGCCGATCCACAGATTGGTGAAATCATGCGTGGGGCCCTTGCCGCTGAGCGGCGAGACGCCGTCCTCGTTCACGCGCCACGCGAATTTCAGATTCTCCGCCGACAGCCAGACGCCAAGCGCGACGCAGGCCAGCAGGACGAGGGCGGCGATGACGCGGCGGGCCGCGGCCCAGCTCATCACGCCGCCCGGGCGAAGCGATATTTGAACAGGCAATAGACGGCGCGCAATCCGTCGCGCACCCCGATCTTCTTGCCCTCGGCATAGGTGCGCCCGCTATAGGACACGCCCACCTCGTAAATGCGCACGCCGGGGATGCGCGCCACCTTGCAGGTGATCTCCGGCTCGAAACCGAACCGCGTCTCCTCGATCTTCATGCGCTTCATGATCGGCGCGCGGAAGGCCTTGTAGCAGGTCTCCATGTCGGTGAGGTTGAGATCGGTCAGCATGTTCGACAAAAGCGTGAGCAGGCCGTTGCCGACGCGATGCCAGAAATAGAGCACGCGATGGGCGTCCCCGCCCGTGAAGCGCGAGCCATAGACCACGTCGGCGCGCCCATCTAGGATGGGGGCGATGACGCGCGGAATGTCCTGCGGATCATATTCGAGGTCGGCGTCCTGAACGATGAGGATGTCGCCGGCCGCATGGGCGACGCCGGTGCTGATGGCCGCGCCCTTTCCCTGATTGAGGTCATGCATCAACAGGCGCAGGTCACGCGTTTCGGCGAGCTTGCGCAAAAGGTCGCGCGTGCCGTCGGTGGAGCCGTCGTCGACGACGATGATCTCCTTGTCGGGATGGGGGCAGGCGAAAACGCGCTCGATGACGGTCTCGATGGTCGCGCGTTCGTTGAAACAGGGAATGATGATCGACAATTTCATGAAACGACCGCAAAAAATTGCGACCCGGCGGGCCGATAGGGCAATGCGCGCAGGTTAGGCAGGCATGGTTAACGAAATGAAAACGGCTTACTGGCCGGCCATCATGATCAATTGCAGATAGCAGATGCGCCGGCGGAAGGAGCGGGACTGGTTCCACTCATAGATCACCAGCCGCGGCCGCACCTTGTTGGAGCGCTCGACCTTGATGTCGATCTCGTCGGGCAGAAGAATGCCCATGTGACGCAGGGCGCGATGGGGGTCTTCGTCGATGCGGTCGATCAGGCTGCGGTCGATCCAGCAGCGCGCCAGAACGGCGCCCAGATAATCGATGATGCGCTCCTTGAGCTGGCTCGCATCAATGACGATTTCGATGGGCGGCTCGCGGTCGAACGAATCCTCTCGCGGAGAATAGATCTCCACGACGCCTGGGCGCTCCACAAGCGCCGGCAGATTCTCACTCGACCTCGTATCCGACATGACCCAGCACGCAACCGTCGTCCGGCTCGAAACTGAAGCCTGGACCTGAGGTCACATTTTCACATCGCCGCTGCGGGAGCAAGCGGCCGCCGGTCTTTCGCGGCTGCGTCCCCAGAAAGGCGCGCCGCCAAATATAGCGAAGGTCGCGTCACATCTGCGGCAGCACCATGACGTCGGCATGAGCGGGGCTGAGCAGGCCGGCGGTGTAATGGACGAGGGCGTAATCCACGTCGCAGGACGGCTTGATCGAGACTGCGACGACGTCGGACCCCTGCAGATCCAGCGCGATGGTTTCGGAAACGCGCTGGCGCAAACGCGTCGCCACGTCAGGACATCCGCAATGGATGTCCACCTTGCGCACTTCGCCGAACAGAAGCGCCTTCAGCGGTTCGATGATCATGATCCTGCGGCTCTCCACCCCTCGCGTCGCATGAGCGACAGGATGGATTCAGCAATCCTCATGCCACGGGAGGATCTTTCACAAGCCATTGATTATCAGCGCCTCACGCTGATTGCGCGCCGACGCGCCCGCGGTGTTATGGTGTCGTATGGCCGACATGTCCGACCCCCGACCCGCCGAAGGCTGCAAGCCTGACGCCAATTCAGACGCAACCGCGCGCCGTCTTTTCGACGAACGCCCGCGCCTCGTCGGACATGCGCAGGCGCTGCTCGACTCCTTTCGTCGCCTGCTGGGGCGCGAGCTGACGGCGCGCAGCGGCGATGCGCTGGAGGACGCGCTTGCGCTCTATCGCGCGCCCTTCGTCGCGCTCTCTCACGGGACGGAGGCCGACCCCGTGCTGAATTTCGGCAATGGCGCCGCGCTCGCCTTGTGGGAACGCGATTTCGAGGCCTTCACGCGCATTCCCTCGCGGCTCACGGCGGAGCCCATGTTGCGGGAGGAGCGCGACCGCGCGCTCGGGCTCGTGGCCGCGCAAGGCTATATCGACGATTATTCGGGCGTGCGGATTTCCGCCGGCGGCCGGCGCTTCCGCATCGCGCGCGCCATCGTGTGGAACGTCTGCGACGCGCAAGGCCGCCCGCTTGGCCAGGCCGCCGCCTTCGACCGATGGGACTTTCTCGATCCGTGAGCGGCGCGCATCCCAGGGGCGGCGGACAAGCGGGCGAAAACGGCCTATCCTCACCAGAGGCGCAGAAATAGGAGGGCGTGATGGGGCGTGGCGCGATCGGCGCGAGGAGATGCGCAAGTCTGGCGGGCGCAGCGATCTGGGCGGCCGGTCTGGCCTCTGGCGCGACGCAGGCGAATGCGGCGCCCCTCACCATGACCTGCAAGAACGACCTGCGCCAATATCAACTCGTCTTCGACGAAGACCGGACGACGCTCGTGTGGATTTCAGGCGATCTGCGGACGAATTACCTCGTCGAGAAGATCAAGAAAGACGACGTCGACCTGATCGTCTGGGGCCGCACGCGCGCCTATGGCAACGATTACGTGGCGCAATTCGCGCCCGTGAAGAGCGTGACCTATCATTATCCCAATTTGAGCAAGCAGACCGACGCGTGTAAATAACCCTTGCGAACACGGCTTGCGGACACGGCTTGCGCGCCGCTCAATGATGAGCGGCGGCGAGCTGTTTGGTGAGCGCTGCGCTGCAGACCATGAGCGAGCCTGAGATCTTCGCTTCCTGATCATTGGCGAAGCGCTGCTCGGGCACGCTGACGTAAAGACTGCCCATGACGCGGCCATTGGCGAAAAAGACCGGCGCGCCGATGCCGACCACGCCGGCGATGCGCTGGCCGCGCGTCATGGCGTAGCCGTTCTGGCGCACGATTTCGAGCGCGCGACGCAATTCGTCGACGTCGGCGATCGCGCCGGGCGCGCCCTGCGAATCGCGATTGGCCAAAACCTCCTCGCGCAGCTTGTCGTCGAGATAGGCGAGCACGGCCAGGCCGCTGGCGCCCGCATGCAGCGGCTTCCAGTCGCTTCGCTCGATCACCGTGACCGCATGGTCGGATTCCATGCGCGCGGCCGTGAACCGTTTCAGGCGCACCGGATCGAGCACGGTGAAGGCCGACATCTCGCCCGTCTCGCGCGCGACGCG
>CAIXDD010000068.1 GCA_903918155.1 uncultured Hyphomicrobiales bacterium | reverse complement strand
GCTGCGCCTCACCGAGGCGGTGGCGGCCTCCTATGACGCGCGCGAAGCCAGCGACAAATACGCCACGCAGGCCTATGCGGCCTATGAGCGCGAGCTGATCGCGAAGGATTGCGCGCGCCTGCTCGATCGCAGCCTCGCGCTGGATCTGGGCTGCGCGACGGGCGGGGTCGCGCTCGATCTCGCCGCCTCGTTCGCGCAGGTGGCCGGCTATGACCTGTCAGGCCCCATGGTCGAGGCGGCGCGCGCAAAGGCGCGCGGCGCAGGCCTCGCCAATGTCGCCTTCGGCCAGCTCGATCTCGATCTGCAGAACCTGCCCCATGCCGACGCCAGCGCCTCTTTCGTGGCGATGACTTTGGGCACAGCCAGCGACGTGACGGATTTTCCGCGCGTGGCGGGCGAGATCGCGCGCGCGCTGAAGCCGGGCGGGCGCTTCTTCCTCACCTTCTACAATGGGGATGCGCTGCTCTATCAAATGGGCTTCCTGCCATGGGTGGCGAGCCTGGAGGCCGTGGTCAATCCTTACGCCGATTGCCTCGACGTGAAGATCGGCGACAAGCGCCTGCCGGTGCACGCCAAGCTCCACGCCCTGAGCGACGTGCGCGCCGCGCTGCCCGCCTCGCTCGTGATCGAGGAGGCGTCGAGCTTTCCGCAGATCGCGGCGATCCTGCCCGATGAGGTTTTGGGCGATTACAAGGTGCGCGCGGCCATCGACCGGCTCGACCGCGAACTCGCCAAGGGCGCCGACGGCGCGCTGGAAGGCGCCTATCTCATCGTGCGCGGCCGCAAGGCCTGACGCTCCCAGACATGAAAAGGCCGGGCGCGCGCCCGGCCCGGCCTCGTTCCTGCCTCTTGCGGCGATGGGGCGGAAACGCCTGCGGCGCAGGCGGAACGCGTCTCTTATTCGGCGGCCTGTTTATTCGGCGGCCTCGACCATGCGCTCGGCCGCGCTCAGATCCACGCTCACGAGCTGCGACACGCCGCGTTCGGCCATCGTCACGCCGAACAGCCGGTCCATGCGCGCCATGGTGATCGGATTATGCGTGATGGTGACGAAGCGCGTGTCGGTCTTCTTGGCCATCTGATCGAGCAGGTCGCAGAAGCGCTCCACATTCGCGTCGTCGAGCGGCGCGTCCACTTCGTCGAGCACGCAGATCGGCGAGGGATTGGTGAGGAACACCGCGAAGATGAGCGACATGGCGGTCAGCGCCTGCTCGCCGCCCGACAGAAGCGTCATGGTCTGCGGCTTCTTGCCCGGCGGCCGGGCGAGGATTTCGAGGCCCGCCTCCAGCGGATCGTCTGATTCCACGAGCTGCAATTCCGCCGAACCGCCGCCGAACAGGGTCGTGAACAGCTCCTTGAAATGGCCGTTCACCACGTCGAAGGCGGCGGTCAGGCGCTCGCGCCCTTCCTTGTTGAGATTCTGGATCGCGATGCGCAGCTTGCGGATCGCCTCCACGAGATCGTCGCGCTCGGCCGTCATCGTCGTACGGCGCTCGTCGATCTCCACAAGCTCGTCGTCGGCGCGCAGGTTCACCGCGCCCAGACGTTCGCGGTCGGCCTTCAGCTCTTCGAGCTTTTTGGCGATGGACTCCGCCTCCGGCAGCGAATCGCCGGCCGATACGCCCGCGAGCGCCATCAGGCCTTCGGGCGCGCATTCGAGATCGGCCGCGATCGTGCGCACGATGTCGTCGAGGCGCTGGCTCAGGCCTTCCACGCGCTGTTCGGACCGCGCGCGCTCCTCGCGCACATGGGCCATGGCGTCGAGCGCCATGCGGGCGATGCGGTCGCTGTCGGCCAGACGCGTCTCGGCTTCGACGCGCTTGTCGGAGGCGATCTTGCGGGCTTCCTCCGCCTGTTCGACCTCGTTCATCAGCGCGCGGCGGCGTTCGAGGAAAAGGTCGGGCGCTTCGGCCAGCTCCGCCTGCTCTTCGCGCGCTTCGGCGATGCGCTCCTCGAAATCGGCGATCTGGCGCGTGGCGCTTGTGCGGCGCGCGTCCCACGATTGGCGTTCGGCGGCGATGGCCTGCCGGCGCTGGTCACGGATCTGCGCCTCGCGGGCGAGGCCCTGCACGGCGGCGCGCGCTTCGGAGGCTTCCGCCCGCGCATGGGCGGCGGAGGCGCGGGCCTTCTCCAGCTTGGTCTGCAAGGCTTGGGTGGGAACCAGAAGCTCCAGCTCCTCGCGCGCCTGGGCGTTGGAGGCGGCGGCCTCGTCGCGGCTCTGGGAGAGGCGGCTGGCGGCCTCCTCGAGCGCGGAGATGCGGGAGGCGACCTGTCCGCGGCGGCGCTCCACGGCGGCGGCGGCCTCGCGGGCCTCCGCCAGCGCCTTCTGGGCGTTGCGGGCTTCGGCGCGGTTCTGGGCCTCGGTCTGGGCGGCCAGGCGCAGGGCTTCCTGCGCGATTTCGTGGCGCGCCTTCAGCGCGTCGGCCTCCGCGCGGGCGGCGTCGGCCTGCTGGGTCAATTCGCCGAGGCGGTTCTTTTCGACCAGCCGGCGGGCGGCGGGCGTGGGCGCCTCGGCGGCGGCGGCGAAACCGTCCCAGCGCCACAGGTCGCCTTCCTTGGAGACGAGGCGCTGGCCGGGCTTCAGCAATTTCTGGAATTGCGCGCCGTCGCCGCGCACGACGACGCCGATCTGGTTGAGGCGGCGGGCGAGCTGGGCGGGGGCGCTCACCAGGCTGGCCAGCGGGGCGACGCCCGGCGGCAGGGCGGGATCGTTCGAGGCGTCGCCGCTGTCGCCCCAATGGGCGGGGGCGGAGGAATTGGTGGAGGCGTCGAGATCGTCGCCGAGCGCGGCGCCCAGCGCGGCCTCGTATCCCTTCTCGACGGCGATCTCCTCGACGATCGGCGGCCACAGGTCGCTTTCGGCGGTGGCGAGGAGTTTGGAGAGCGTGCGCACTTCCGTTTCGAGACGTTGCGCCTTGCGATCGGACTCGGAATAGGGATCGCGCAGGCCCGCTTCCTGTTCGCGCGCCTCGTTATAGGCGTCTTCGGCCGCCATGGCGGCTTCCTCGGCCATGTCGAGGGCCGCCTGCGCCTCTTCCAGACGTTCGGCGACTTCGGCGAATTCCTCTTCGCTGCCGGCCTGTTCGCGCAGCCCGTCGCGTTCGCGCAGAACATTGGCGAGTTCGCCTTCGAAGCGGCGCAGGCGCTGCTCCTCGCCCTGCAAAGCCTGTTCGAGCGCGGAGCGGCGCGCGTTGAGGTCGGCGAGGGCGGCTTGCGCCTGCGAGAGCGCCTGTTCGCATTCGGCCAGCCGGCCTTCCGCGTCGGCGAGTTTCTCTTTCGCCGCCCAATCGGTTTCTTCCGAGGCTTCGGCCGCCGCCTGCAGCTCCTCTTCTTCCGCGTCGAGCCGGCCGAGCACGTTGGCGGCGTCGTCGATCAGCGCGCGTTCGCGCGCGAGGTCGCGGTCCAATTGCGCGAGGCGGCGCTCGATCTCGAGGCCGCGCTGTTTGGCGCGCTCCTCCTCGCCCTCCAATTGCTCGCGCGCGAGCACGAGGCGCTGCAGCGTCGCGCCGGCCTTGGCTTCGGCGTCGCGCAGCGGCGGCAGTTCATAGGCGGCCACGGCCTGCAATTTCGCGGCTTCGGCCTGATGGAGCGTGCGCTCCTCCACTTCGCGCTCGTGTTCGGCGAATTTCTGGCGCGCGTCGGCGAGCTGCTCGCCGATCTCCTTGTGGGAGAGATAGAGCACCAGCGCCTCGTTGCGGCGAATGTCGGCGGCGAGCGTCTTGTAGCGTCCCGCCTGGCGCGCCTGGCGCTTGAGGCTGTCGACCTGTGATTCGAGCTGTTTGATGACGTCTTCGAGCCGGTTGAGATTGTCCTCGGCGGCCTTCAGGCGCAGCTCCGCCTCATGGCGGCGCGAATGCAGGCCGGCGACGCCGGCGGCCTCCTCCAGAATGCGGCGGCGCTGTTGCGGCTTGGCGGAGATGATTTCGCCGATCATGCCCTGACGCACCATGGCGGGCGAACGCGCGCCGGTGGAGGCGTCGGCGAAGAGCAGCTGCACGTCGCGCGCGCGCACTTCCTTGCCGTTGATGCGATAGACGGAACCCTGCTCGCGCTCGATGCGGCGGGTGACCTCCAGCAGTTCGGCGTCGTTGAAGGCGGCGGGCGCGGTGCGGTCGGAATTGTCGAGCAGCAGGCCCACTTCCGCGATGTTGCGCGCGGGGCGGTTGCCGGAGCCCGAGAAGATCACGTCGTCCATGCCGGAGGCGCGCATGGACTTGTAGGAATTCTCGCCCATGACCCAGCGCATGGCCTCGACGAGATTGGACTTGCCGCAGCCGTTGGGGCCCACGACGCCGGTCAGGCCGGGCTCGATCTGAAAATCCGTGCCCTCGCAAAAGCTCTTGAAGCCGACGAGTCGCAACCGATTGAACTTCATGCCTGTTTCCTTAACGCGACCAGAGGCTGCGCCACAGCCTCGCGGGTCCTTCCCGGTCGATTTCGCCAGCGGCGCGCCCCCACGGGCGCGGGTTCGACGAGGCGCGCCCAGCCGGCCGCCTCCCGTCCGCATATGGGGAATCTTGAGGGGTTTCCCTAGGCTCTAAGCCGTCACAAACCCCCGGCCAACGCAAGCCAGAGCGCTCAGAATCCTGTGTGAAACGGGCGAAAATCGCCCCGTTTCATCCCTTGATGAGGGGGAGAATCACCTTCTCCATTTCCTCCAGCGACAAGGCGCCGACCTGGCGCTGGCCGTTGATGAAGAAGGTGGGCGTCGAGTTCACGCCGAACTTGTTGGTGGCGAAGTCGCGCGCCTTGACGGTGTTGTCGTAGAGCGCCTTGTCCTTGAGGCAGGTTTCGACCTGCTGTTCGGAAACGCCGGCCTGGCGCATCAGCGAGACGAGGCTGGCGAGGGGCTTGTCGTTCATCCAGCTCTTCTGCTGGGCGAAGAGCAGGTCCAGAACGGGGTAGCGCTTGTCGTCGCCGGCGCAGCGCGCGAGCATATAGGCGCCCAGATCGACGCTGTTGAGCGGATATTCGCGCAGCACGAAGCGCACCTTGCCGGCGTCGATATATTTCGCCTTCAATTCCTTGAACGTCGTCTGGTGGAAAGTCGCGCAATGGGAGCAGGTGGTGGAGGCGTATTCGATCACGGTCACGGGCGCCTTGGCGTCGCCCAGCCAGAGATCGGGGAGCGGACCGTCCTCCAGCAAGGCCTCCATCGAGACCGCGGTCTGCGCGAGAGCCGCGGCGGGCGCGATCGCGGCCAAAGCCAGGGCGCCGGCGCCGGTCCGCAGCGCGGCGCGACGGGTGATCGAAGCGGCCATCGTGTGTCCCATGCGTGCGCCCCATGTCTTGAATCGGCGGATGCGCGAATCCCTCGCCCGCGCCAGGTTCAAGACCTAAACCGCACATTGTGGCGAGTCGAGGGAGGCGCGGGCGCGATCAGCGCTCGCTCGTCCTGCGCCGGGCGGACAGGGCGGCCGCCCCCAGCCGCGCCACGGCGGCGCGCAGGGCCTCG
>CAIXDD010000067.1 GCA_903918155.1 uncultured Hyphomicrobiales bacterium | reverse complement strand
GCCGCTGACCTCCATCAAGCACGCGGGCAGCCCGTGGGAGATCGGCCTTGCGGAGACGCACCAGACGCTCGTGTACAATCGCCTGCGCTCGCGCATCGCGGTGCAGGTGGACGGCGGCTTGCGCACCGGTCGCGACGTGGTGATCGGCGCGCTTCTGGGCGCGGACGAATTCGGCTTCGCGACCGCGCCGCTGATCGCGGCCGGCTGCATCATGATGCGCAAGTGCCACCTCAACACCTGCCCCGTGGGCGTGGCGACGCAGGACCCCGTGCTGCGCAAGCGTTTCGTGGGCGCGCCCGAACATGTCATCAACTTCTTCTTCTTCGTCGCCGAGGAAGTGCGCGAACTGATGGCGCAATTGGGCTATCGCACGTTCAACGAAATGATCGGCCAGCTGCAGATGCTCGACAAGAGCGCGGCCGTCGATCATTGGAAGGCGAACGGCCTCGATTTCTCGGCTCTCTTCCACAAGCCCGAGATGCCGGCCTCCGTGGACGTGTTCCACACGCAGGCGCAGGATCACGGGCTGGAGAAAGTGCTCGACCAGCGCCTGATCGCGGAAGCGCGCGAGGCCATCGAGAAGAAGACGCCGGTGATGATCACCGGCTCCATCGGCAGCGTCGACCGCACGACAGGCGCGATGCTCTCGGGCGAAATCGCCCAGCGCTACGGCCACGAGGGTCTTCCCGACCACACGATCCAGATCAAGCTGCGCGGCACCGCCGGCCAGAGCTTCGGCTCGTGGCTTGCGCGCGGCGTCACGCTGGAGCTGGAAGGCCAGGCCAATGATTACGTCGGCAAGGGCCTCTCGGGCGGGCGCATCGTCGTCAAGCCGCCCAAGGAGGCGACCAAGATCGTGCCGCATGAATCGATCATCGTCGGCAATACGGTCCTCTATGGCGCCATCGCCGGCGAGTGCTATTTCCATGGCGTGGCGGGCGAACGCTTCGGCGTGCGCAATTCCGGCGCGGTGGCGGTGGTGGAAGGCGTGGGCGATCACGGCTGCGAATATATGACGGGCGGCGTCGTCGTCGTTCTCGGCCAGACGGGCCGCAATTTCGCGGCCGGCATGTCGGGCGGCATCGCCTATGTGTTCGACGAGGACGGCACGTTCGAGAAGCGTTGCAACCTCGCCATGGTGGATCTCGAATCCGTCGCTGAAGAGGAGGAGCTGAACCAGCGCCTTCATCATCAGGGCGGCGATCTCCAGACGCATGGCCGTGTCGACGTGATGAGCGACATGACGCGCTTCGACGCCGAGCGTCTCCATCAGCTCATCGTCAACCACGTGCGCTACACGGGTTCGACGCGCGGGCAGGAGATCCTCGACAATTGGGACGCCTGCAAGGGCAAGTTCCGCAAGGTCATGCCGGTGGAGTACCGGCGCGCGCTCAACGAAATGAAGGCGCAGCAAATGCCGCTGGCGGGGGAATGATCCGATGGGAAAGGTAACCGGCTTCCTCGAAATCTACCGGCAGGACCGCAAATATGCGCCTGCGGCCGACCGAATCCGCCATTACAAGGAATTCGTCATTCCTCTTTCGGAGGAAGCGACGAAGGACCAGGCGGCGCGCTGCATGAATTGCGGCATTCCCTATTGCCACAACGGCTGCCCCGTCAATAACCAGATCCCCGACTGGAACGATCTGGTCTATCGCGGCGATTGGCAGGAGGCGATCCGCAACCTGCATTCGACGAATAATTTCCCCGAATTCACCGGGCGCATTTGCCCGGCGCCGTGCGAAGCCTCGTGCACGCTCAATCTCGAGGACCAGCCGGTCACCATCAAGTCCATCGAATGCGCGATCATCGACCGCGCGTGGAAGGAAGGCTGGGTGCAGCCCGAGCCTCCCCAGCAGAAGACGGGCAAGAGCGTCGCCATCGTCGGCTCCGGGCCTGCGGGTCTCGCCGCCGCCCAGCAGCTCGCGCGCGTGGGCCATGACGTGCATGTCTATGAGAAGAACGCCAAGGCCGGCGGCCTGCTGCGCTATGGCATTCCCGACTTCAAGATGGAGAAGCATTTCATCGAACGCCGCGTCGACCAGATGCTCGCGGAAGGCGTGACGTTCCATTGCGGCGTGAATGTCGGCGTGGACGTGAAGGTGGAAGATCTCGTCGGCCAATATGACGCGGTGATCCTGGCCGGCGGCTCCGAAAAGCCGCGCGATTTGCCGATCCCCGGCCGCGATCTCGGCGGCGTGCATTTCGCGATGGATTTTCTCCCGCAGCAGAACCGTCGCGTGGGCCACGAGCCCATCGGCACGAATGAGCCGATTCTGGCCGCCGGCAAGCATGTTGTGGTGATCGGCGGCGGCGATACGGGCTCCGACTGCATCGGCACTTCGGTGCGGCAGGGCGCGCTGTCGGTGACGCAGCTCGAAATCATGCCCAAGCCGCCCGAGAAGGAGAACAAGCTGCTCTCCTGGCCCGAAT
>CAIXDD010000066.1 GCA_903918155.1 uncultured Hyphomicrobiales bacterium | reverse complement strand
GGAATCGAACCGGGGTGCAAGGATTTGCAGTCCTCTGCGTAGCCACTCCGCCACGAGGCCTCTGCGGGACCAACGCCCCGCAGCGCTCCCATAGCAACGCGCCGGCCCGCCCGCAAGACGCGCGCGCCGCTCCGCGCGAAAAGAACGCCGCGCGCGAAAAGAAAAAACGAAAACGGCTTTGCAAAGCGCCGCGAGCTTGTTATACGCGCGGCGTTCCGCTTCGGCGTGATCCCCGATAGCTCAGCTGGTAGAGCATTCGACTGTTAATCGAATTGTCGCAGGTTCGAGCCCTGCTCGGGGAGCCATCTTCAAAAAGCGTCCAGCTTTTCCTGAGGCCGCAGCCTGGCCTTCCCTGACTTCGTCCCCGCTTGCGCCCCCTGTTGCGCCCCAGATCGCCGCATCGTCGCGCATGCGCGCGTTGGCGCCATGCCCGCGCGGGTCTATCCTGCCCAGGCGTCGGGTTTCGCTGCTTGCCGCTTCAGGGCATGCGACACAGGAGAACCTCATGAGCTTGTGGATCGGTCTTGGCGCGCTCGCAGCCGTCGCGATCTGGCTAGTCGGCTCCTACAACACGCTCGTGGGCCTGCGCCAGCGCGCCCATCAGGCCTTCGCCGACATCGACGTGCAGCTCACCCAGCGCCACGACCTCATTCCCAATCTGGTGGAGACCGTGAAAGGCTACGCCGGCCATGAACGCGGCACGCTGGAGGCGGTGATCGCCGCGCGCAATTCCGCCATGGGCGCAGGCGGCGGCGCCCATGAAAAGGCGCAGGCGGAGGGATTGCTGACCGGCGCGCTGGGCCGGCTGATGGCGCTGGCCGAGGCCTATCCCGACCTCAAGGCGAATACGAATTTTCAGGCGCTGCAAGGCGAATTGTCCGACATCGAGAACAAGCTCGCCGCCGCGCGTCGTTTCTTCAACAACGCCGTCAGCGAATATAACGCCGCCCTGCAGGCGTTTCCCACGCTTCTCTATGCGGCCTCCATGGGCTTTCAACCGCGCGATTTCTTCGACGTGGGCGAAGACGGGCGCAAGCGTCTCGAAGCGCCGCCCGCCGTGAAATTCTAGGTTATAGCGCAGCCGAGGCAGACATGATCCCGGCGTTCACGCCAGCTTTCGGCCTCTACACCCATATTCAGGCCAATCGACGCCGCTCGATCCTGCTCATCGTCGCGCTCTTCGCGCTTGTCCATGCGCTGTCCTTCGCAGGCGCCCTTTTGGCCGGCGCGTTCGCGAGCGAGGGCGACCTTGCGACGCTTCTGCGCGAGGCGCGCCAGTCCGCGCTGACGGCCGCCCCGTTCGTGAGCGCGGCGACCCTCGCATGGATCGCGCTCGCATGGGTCTTCAACCGGCGCATCCTCGCGCTGGCCGTGCCCGATCACGCGCTGGAGCGCGCGCAGGCGCCCGACCTCCATGACATCGTGGAGACCTTGTGCATCTCGCGCGGCATGACGACGCCGCGTCTGGCCATGCTTGAGACGCCCGAGCCCAACGCCTTCGCGTCCGGCGTCACCGACGCGCAATATACGATCACCTTCACGCGCGGCCTGCTCGACCTGCTGACGCGCGACGAGCTGGAAGCCGTCGCCGCCCATGAGCTGACCCATATCCGCAACGGCGACGTGCGCATGATGGTGATCGCCATGATCATCGCCGGAATCGTCACCTTTTTCGCGGAAATGCTCTTTCGTCTCCTGGGCGAGGGACGCGGCTGGCGTTGGGGGCGCGGATCGGCCGGCGGCGGCGACGCGCGCGAGGACCGAGGACGCGGCGGCGGAGCGGCGGCCATCGCGCTCGCCCTGCTGATCGTCGCCGCCGCATGGGCCTTGTCGCTGATGATCCGGCTCGCCCTGTCGCGCACGCGCGAATTCCTCGCCGACGCCGGCAGCGCGGAGCTGACGAAAAATCCCGATGCGATGATTTCGGCCCTGCGCAAGATCGCGGGCAAGGGCGAATTGCCCGGCGCGCCCTCGGGCGTGATGGAGATGTGCCTCGACAATCCGCGCTCGGGATTCGCCGATCTCTTCTCCTCCCATCCCTCCATCGAGGATCGCATCGCCGCGCTGGCGCGTTATGCCGGCGGGCGCGACGCGCCGCAACCCGCATGAGACCGGCGAGGCCCTGCGATGAGCTATGATTTCTTTCCCGGCTTCGCCGCCCATTGGATCGATACGGACGCCGGCCGCGTCTTCGCCCGCGCAGGCGGCGCAGGCCCGCCGCTCCTCCTGCTGCATGGCTTTCCGCAAACCCATGTCATGTGGGCGCGCATCGCCCCGGCTTTGGCGGCCCGCTTCTTCGTGGTGGCGATGGACCTGCGCGGCTATGGCTGGTCGTCGGCGCCGCGCAGCGTCGGCGGGGCGCTCTACGCCAAGCGCGCCATGGCGGCCGACGCCGTGCGCGTGATGGAATCGCTGGGCCATGTGCGCTTCCGCGTGGCGGGCCATGACCGCGGCGCGCGCGTGGCCTACAGGCTCGCCCTCGACCAGCCCGGCCGCATCGAAAAACTCGCGCTGCTCGACATTCTTCCCACGCTCAGCGTGTGGCGCAACATCGAAGCCGGCGTGACGCCCGCCGCCCATTGGGCCTTTCTCTCGCAGGACGAACCCGCGCCCGAACGCGAAATCGCCCAAAGGGGCGCCGACGTTTATTTCGAGACGCTCATGGCGGGATGGACGCAAGAGGGACGATTGCGCGCCTTCGACGCGCGCGCGCTCGCCGCCTATCGCGATTGCTGGCGCGATCCCGCGCGCATCCACGCCTTTTGCGAAGATTACCGCGCCGGCGCCGCGCAAGATCGTCTCGCCGACGAACAGGACCTAG
>CAIXDD010000065.1 GCA_903918155.1 uncultured Hyphomicrobiales bacterium | reverse complement strand
CGATCTAAAGCTTGCAGGCCATCGGCGCGAAGGCGGCGGAGCCCTCGCGCGCAGAACGCGATTCCATGGGCGAAATCGCGGTGCCCGCCGATCGGCTGTGGGGCGCCCAGACGCAGCGCGCGCTGGAGAATTTCCGCATCGGCGGCGAGACGATGCCGCTTGCGCTGGTGCGCGCGCTGGCGCTCGTCAAACGCCTCGCCGCGCAGGCCAATCATGAATTGGGGCTTCTGGACGCCGCGCGCGCGAAGGCCATCGCCGCCGCCGCCCGCGAGATCGAGGACGGACGCCTCGACGCGCATTTCCCGCTCGTCGTCTGGCAGACCGGCTCGGGCACGCAGACGAATATGAACGTCAATGAAGTGATCGCCAATCGCGCCAATCAGATGCTCGGCGCCCCGCTGGGCGCGCGCGCCCCCGTCCATCCCAATGATCACGTGAACCTCGGCCAATCCTCCAATGATTGCTTTCCCACCGCCATGCATCTGGCCGTCGCGCGCGCATGTCACGCCACGCTTTTGCCCGCGCTCGCCGCGCTCGCCGGCGCGCTGGAGGAGAAGGCCCGCGCTTTCGCCCCGCTGATCAAAGTGGGCCGCACCCATTTGCAGGACGCCACGCCCGTGACCTTGGGTCAGGAGGCGTCGGGCTGGGCCGCGCAGGCGCGGCTGGGCGCGCAGCGCGTCGAAGCCGCCTTGGCGGGCGTGCATGCGCTGGCGCAGGGCGCGACGGCCGTCGGCACGGGCCTCAACGCGCATCCCGATTTCGCCGCGCGGTTCGCGGCGTTGGCGGCGCAGGAGACGGGCCTGCCCTTCGCGCCCGCGTCCAATCCCTTCGAAGCGCTCGCCAGCCACGACGCGCTGGTTTTTCTGCACGGCGCGCTCGCCGCGCTCGCCGCCGGCCTGTTCAAGATCGCCAGCGACATACGCCTTCTGGGCAGCGGGCCGCGCGCGGGCCTTGGCGAGCTGATCCTGCCCGCCAACGAGCCCGGCTCCTCCATCATGCCCGGCAAGGTCAATCCGACCCAGGCCGAAGCGATGACCATGGTCTGCGCGCGGGTGATGGGCAACCAGACCACCGTGGCCTTCGCGGGCGCGCAGGGCCATCTCGAACTGAACGTCTTCAAGCCCGTCATCGCGGACGCCGTGCTGCAATCCATCCGATTGCTGGCCGATGCGACGGAGAGTTTCCGCGTCCATTGCGTCGAGGGCCTGCGCGCGGACGAGCGTCGCCTCGCCGATCTGCTGTCCCATTCGCTGATGCTGGTGACCGCGCTTGCGCCCGCCATCGGCTATGACGCGGCGGCCGCCATCGCGAAGGCCGCGCATGAGAGCGGAACGAGCCTGCGCGAGGCGGCTCAGGCGGCCGGCGTTCCGGCGGCGACTTATGACGCGCTCGTGCGCCCGCAGGACATGCTCGCCCCGCGCGCGGGCGCCTCAGGCTGAAAGGGCGTCGGGCTGAAGGCGCGTCAGGGCGAGGGCGCCCGCGTCGGCGGCGGCGCGGCGCGCAGGCATTGGCGCGTCAGCGCGTCATAGCGCGCGCGGTCGTCCTCGGTCATGCGCCCGCCCGCCACCTTGTCCCACAGGCCTGCGCCTTGCGCCTCGCGCACCACGCAGGCGCAGGCGGTTTCGCAAAAGGCGCGTTCGCCGCCGCTGCGCACGCATTGGGTCGCGCAGGCGCTTTCGAACATGGGTTGCGGCGCAGGCGCGGGCCCCGCGCCGGCCATCTGCGCGGCCGCGAAGACCAGCGCGAACAGGATCGGCTGATGCAGCAGGTAAAAGGCGAGCGCATGGCGTCCGCCTGTCGTCAGCAGCCGCGCGATCCCGCCCTGCGCGCGCCAGGCGACGAGCGGGGCGGGCAGGCCCCGCGCCAGCGCCCATTTGGCGCCGGCCAGGCCGATCAGCGTGAAGCCGGCCCAGGGGAAGAAGGGTCGCCAGTCATGGCTGCGCGGCTCGGCGGCGCCCAGCCCCGACCACCAGTTCGTGGCGTCGAGCGCCGGCGCCTGCACGACCAGCGGCAGCGCCAGAACGAGCGCACCTGCGCCCGCGATCAGCGGCCAGGGACGGTCGAGCAGAAAGAATCCAAACAGGCTCGCCGCGACGATGCAATGCAGGACGCCGAAGGCGACGAAGGAGTCGGGAAAGACGAAAGCGGTCGCCGCGGTCACCGCCATCGCGGCGGCGAAGACAAGGGCGATGCGGCGGAAATAGGCGGGCAGGTCGAGCCCGCCGCGCGCGGCCAGCGCGAGGCTGGCGCCCACGATCGTCAGGAAGGCGGCGGCGATCGCATGGCCGAAGCCTTTGAACCACGCCTCCTGCAGGCGGCCCGGATCCACGAAGCCGAAAAAGCCGAGGTCCCAGACGACATGATAGACGGCCATGGCGACGAGCGCGCCGCCGCGCGCCGCGTCGACAAGGGGAAGCCGTGGCGCCGTCTCGCTCAACGGGGGCCTATTTGCGCGCCTGCGCCTTGAAGGCGCCGAAGATCATGTCGGGCGCGGACGTGTTGTGCCGCGACAGGCTCGCCCGTCCCGCCCAGATCTCCGTCGCCTCGGCGGATTTGAAATCCATGATCGAGGCCTCGCCCCAGCGTTTCTCGCCCTTGGGCTTCCAGGCGATGCGCGCCGCGTCGTTATTGGCTTCGGTGATATACATGGAGCGCAGCGAGGCGAAGGGCAGGTCGGTCGGCAAGGCGCCGTCGAACGTCACGTCGAGCGCCAGATGTTCGCTGTCGAGCGCGCCGATCTTCAGGTTCGCGGAGCCGCCGCGGGCGAAGACGAGCCGAAAGCTTTTGGCCTGCGCGTCGAAGACGATCTCCTTGATGTCGACGATGGGGCGCTCCTGCGTCTCCACCGGGCCGATGAGGAAGGACGAGCCATAGGCCGTCCAGCGCATGTCGCCGAAGGGCAGCGGACGCGCGCGCCAATAGCCGTCGGGCGGATAGACGACGAGGACTTCCTCCGCGCGTTCGCGATGGGCGGTCCAGACCTGCAGCAGATGGATTTCGTTGAAGGCCCGATCGGTCTTCGTCTCCGAATCCACGATGCGCACGGGCGTCTTGGCGGCGCGCCAGAAGGTCGGATAGGTCCAGGCGACGAGCTGCAGCTCCGGCGTTTCGAAAATCGTGCGGCGGATCGTCTTCTTCGTCGACGTCGCCACCGCCGGATCGCCGCTCATGTCGCAGGCGGTGAAATCGGGCAGGTAGCGGTCGACGTTGATCGCCCCGATATAGGCGGGATGCGCCGCCTGCACGCGGAAGCTCTTCACGGCGGGCGAGGCGAAATCGATCTGGATATTGTCCTTCTCCGCGCAGAGCACCGGCTCGCTGCGATTGGCGACCGCGACGGCGATGTCGTCGGGGTCGTGGGCGCGCGCGGGCAAAGCGTGCTGCGCGGGTTGGGCGAGCGCGGCTGCGGCGGAGCCGACAAGGGCGAGAGCGGCGAGGAACTGGCTTTTCATGCGGGCTCGGGGCTCGGGTTGGCGGAGAGGGGCGCGGCGTCGGCGTCGCGCAGGGCGGCGAGAATGGCGGGCGTCTCGATCTCCTCCGGTATGGCGCACAGGCCGCGGCGGGCGAGGCTCTCGCCCAGCTGCGGGTCCGCGGTCGCCACCGCGAAGGGGATGGCCAGCACATAGCCCAGAGTGAGGGGCAAGGACCAGAGCAGAAGCGTGGGCGATGACCACAGGCCCAGCGCGGCCAGCGCCAGTCCCAGCATGGTCTGCGGCCAGAGCCCGCGCGCCGCATCGGCCCAGGAGAGCGCATGCGCGTCGCGCGCCTGGCCGTTCCACGTCACCGCCTTGCCGAAAGGAAGGCCGATCATGAACAGGCTGGTGCGCAGCGTGACGCTGGGCGCGAGCAGCAGCGAGAAGACGATTTCGACGAACGCGCCCAGCGCGAAGCGCGCGCCCCCGCCGTAGCGCGACAGGCCGCCGGGCGTCATCGCCACGTCGATGAAGCCTGCGAGCTTGGGCGCGAGATACATCAGCATGAACGCGCCATACAATCCCAGCGCCGAACCGGCGGGAAAGAGCGCCATGTCCTCGCCGTCGAACGGCTTCAGCGCGCTCAGCAGGATGATGAACGTCCAGGCGGGAACGCCGATGAACATGGAGATCGCCCACAGGAGCTGGAACCGGCTCATCGGCTTCAGGCCCGGCAACGCGAGCAGCCGGAAATATTGCATGTTGCCCTGGCACCAGCGCAGGTCGCGGCGGGTGAATTCGAGCAGGGTCGGCGGGTTGTCCTCGTAGGAGCCCGCTTCCTCCGGCAGCACGCGCACCTCCAGGCCGGCGCGGCGCATGAAGGTCGCCTCCACCTGATCGTGCGACATGATCCGCCCGCCCAGCGGCGGCCCGCCCGACAGGACCGGCAGATGGCAATGGTCGGCGAAGGGCTGGATGCGCACGAGCGCGTTATGGCCCCAGAAGGGGCCGCAATCCGCGCCCCACCACGCGCTGCCCATCGTATAGGGCCGCATGCCGTGGCGCATGCCGAACTGGAACACGCGCGCGAAGGCCGAGCGGCTCGGCGCGCCCACGACGAGGCTTTGCAGGATGCCGATCTTGGGATGCGCCTCGCCGATGCGCGTCATCCGCAGGATCGTGTCGCCCGACATGAGGCTGTCGGCGTCGAGCGGCAGCATGAATTCGAACTCCGCGCCCCAGCGTTCGCAGAAATCGCGCACATTGCCGGCCTTGTAGCCTTCGTTGTCGAGGCGTCGGCGGTAATGCAGGCGCGCCGCGTCGGCGCCCTCGCGCGCCCGCCAGCGTTCATGGGCCTCTTCCTCCGCGCGCGCGACCTGCGCCTCGCTCGTGTCGCTCAGCACGAAATAGGAGAAGGCCGCGCCCTGGCCCGTGGCGTCGAGGCTCGCCTTCACCGCGGCCAGCCGCGCGAAGGCGCGTGCGGGATCTTCGTTGCGGATCGTCATCAGAACGGCGGTCTTGCTGCGCAGCGGCGCCTGCGCGTCGAGCCCCTCCGCGAAGGGCGCGACGGCGGCCAAAGCCTGCTTGGGCCGCTGCAGCAGGATCACGCCGAGAATGGCGTTCCAGACGCCCAGCACGCTCCAGGGCGCGGCCACGGCGAAACAGGCGAAGATCGCCATGTCGATCGCGCTCCAGCCGCTGGTTCCCAGAATGGAGGCGAGCCACAGGAGGAGGCCCGCCAGCGTGGCGAGGTTCAGCGCCGTCACGAAGAGGCGCCGGCGGAACAGGACGGCGCGCTTTTGCAGGCCGGCGGGGGTGGAATCGACGGACGGGTTCATTTACGCGATGCTCATGGCTGCCGCGAGGCGGCGGGAAAAACGGAAAGGCGCGCCGATGGCGGGCGAGACGGGCGGACAGACGGGGCGCCGGACGCGGGCGCTTTGGTACGAGGCGCCCGGGCGCGCCGCCCTGCGCGCGGCGGACCTGCGCGCGCCGGGACCAGGCGAGGCGCTGGTGCGCACGCTATATTCCGGCGTGAGCCGGGGCACCGAACGTCTGATTTTCACGGGCCGCGTCCCCCCATCCGAATTCGATTCCATGCGCGCGCCCTTGCAGGAGGGCGAATTCCCTTATCCTGTCAAATACGGCTATTGCGCGGTTGGGATCATCGAGGAGGGGCCGGCCGCCCTTGTGGGCCGCCCCGCCTTCGCGCTCCACCCCCATCAGGAGGCTTTCGTCGCCCCCCTGGCGCTGCTCAATCCGCTCCCCGACGGCCTGCCCCCGGCCCGCGCCGTTCTCGCGGCCAATATGGAGACCGCGCTGAACGCCCTGTGGGATTCGGGCGCGGGGCCCGG
>CAIXDD010000064.1 GCA_903918155.1 uncultured Hyphomicrobiales bacterium | reverse complement strand
CGCCGCCCGCGCGCCCCTGCGCCAGGGCTGACGATTTCCCCTTCCGCTGCGCCCCGCGCGGGGCTACGAGGGGCGCGGCGGACCAGGGAAATCTTGAAGCGGGTTTTGGCAGGTTTTGGAGCAAGCGATGGATCAGGTCTCGGCGAAGGCGAAAGTGTTCATCGACGGCGAGGCGGGCACGACGGGCCTCCTAATCCGCGAGCTGCTCGCCCCGCGCGCGGACATCGCGCTTGTCAGCATCGATCCCGACAAGCGCAAGGATCCGGCCGCCAAGGCGGATGTGATGGCGAGCGTGGATTGCGTCGTGCTCTGCCTGCCTGACGATGCGGCGAAGGAGACCGTGGCGCTGGCCGACGGGCTTGGCGCGCGCGCGCCGAAAATCCTCGATGCGTCCACCGCCCATCGCATCGCGCCGGGCTGGGTCTATGGCTTTGCGGAACTGGGCGCGGGACAGGCGCAGGCGATCCGCGCGGGCGCGCGCGTCGCCAATCCCGGCTGCTATGCGACGGGCGCCATCGCGCTGCTGCGCCCCCTCGTGGAGGCGGGGCTCGTTCCTGCGGATTTCCCCGTCACGATCAATGCGGTGTCCGGCTATAGCGGCGGCGGCAAGTCGATGATCGCCGATTACGAAGCGCGGCGCTCGCCCGATTTCGAATTGTATGCGCTGGGTCTCGAACACAAGCACATTCCCGAAATCCAGGCCTATTCGAAACTCTCGCGCCGCGTCCTGTTCGCGCCTTCGGTCGCGGATTTCCGGCAGGGCATGATCGTTTCGATTCCGCTGCATCTGGATCTTCTGCCCGGCAAGCCGTCGGGGCGGGCGCTGGAAGCCGCCTTGCAGGCCCATTACGGGACCGGCGGTTTCGTGACGGTCGTCGGCGACGCCGCCTTGCAGGGGGAAGGCGGCAAGCTCGAACCGCAAGCGCTCAACGACACCAATTCCATGGAGCTGCGCGTCCACGCCAACGACGCGCGCGCCCATGCGATCCTCACCGCGCGACTCGACAATCTCGGCAAGGGCGCCTCGCGCGCCGCCGTGCAGAATCTGGAGCTGATGCTCGGCCTGTAAGCGCGCGGCGCGCCCGACGAGACGTCAGGCCTTCACGCGCACATAGTCGCCCGGCGCGTCGCACAGGGGTTTCAGCTTGCCGGCGCCGGGCGTGCGGGCGGGGACTTTCTGCGGCGCCTGCGCGGCGATCCACTGAATCCAGTCCGGCCACCACGAGCCTTTGTTTTCGACGGCCTGCGCGAGCCAGTCCTCGAACTCCAGTCCCGCGCGCGGCTGGGGCCCAAGCCAATATTGATATTTCGGCTTGGCCGGCGGATTGACGACGCCTGCGATATGGCCCGAGCCCGCGAGCACATAGCGGACGTCGCCGCCGAATAATTTCGCGCCGGTGAAGACGGAGCGCGCGGGCGCGATATGATCCTCGCGCGCCGCCAGTTCATAGATGGGGACGGTGACGTCCTTCAGGTCGAGGCGGTGGCCGGCCATCTCCATCTCGCCGCGCGCCAGCGTGTTGTCGAGATAGCAATTGCGCAGATAGAAGGAATGATTGGCCGCCGGCATGCGCGTGGAATCCGAATTCCACGTGAGCAGGTCGAAGGGCATGGGCTCCTTGCCCTTCAGGTAATTGTTGACGACATAGCCCCAGATCAATTCGTTCGGGCGTAGCATGTTGAACGCCGACGCCATTTTCGCGCCTTCCAGATAGCCCGTCTGGCGCATCTTCTCTTCAAGCGCGCCGATGCGCGCGCTGTCCACGAAGAGCTTCAGGTCGCCCGCATCGGTGAAATCGGTCTGCGTGGTGAAGAGCGTCGCGCTGGAGATGCGTTTGTCGCCGGTCGCCGCCATCAGCGTGAGCGCGATGGAGAGCAGCGTTCCGCCGACGCAATAGCCGATCGCGGTGACGTCGCGTTCGCCGGTGGCGGCCTCGATCGCGTCGAGCGCGGCGAACACGCCTTCCTTTATGTAATCCTCAAAACTCTTCTGCGCATGGCGCTCGTCGGGATTGACCCACGAGATCACGAAGACCGTGAGTCCCTGGCCGACGCACCAGCGCACGAAGCTCTTGTCGGGATTGAGGTCGAGCACGTAAAATTTGTTGATCCACGGCGGCACGATCAGGAGCGGGCGCTTGTAGACCTCCTCGGTCGCAGGCGCATATTGAATCAGCTCCATGAGATCGTTGCGGAAGATCACCTTGCCCGGCGTGGTCGCCATGTCGCGGCCCAGTTCGAACCGGGTCGCGTCGCTCTGGCGGATTTTCAACGCGCCCTTGCCGGCCTCGATGTCCTCCGCGAGCATTTTCATGCCGCGCACGAGATTGTCGGCGTTCTCCGCGAGCGTCGTGCGCAAAAGCTCGGGATTGGTGCCCAAGAAATTCGACGGCGACAACGCGCCCGCCACCTGGCGCAGATAGAAGGCCGCTTTCTCGCGCGTGGCGGAATCGATTTCCGCTTCCTCCACCATCGCATTCGCCCAATGGGTGGCGATGGCGTAAGCCTGCCGCAGGAAATCGAACAGCGGATTCGACGTCCATTCGGGGTCCGCGAAACGCTTGTCGCCGGGATCGGGCGCGCAGACGGGCGCCACGTCTTCGCCCGAGAAGCGCCGGAAGGTGGAGCCCCACAGCGCGAGCAGGTCGCCCGTCAGGCGCGTTTGCGCGTCGATCGCGCGGGCGGGATCGGAGAGCCAATATTCGGCGACATGGCCGAAGGTCTTCACCGCGTCCTCGACATGTTCGGCCATGTCCGGATTGGTCCTGCCCTCCTGCATGGGGCGCATATAGGCGGCGAGCGCCTTCGCGCCCTCCTGCGTGAGCCGGGCGAGGTTGCGCGCGAGCGCGTCGAAATCGGGCCTCTTGTCGGGCGCGGCGCCGGCGGCGGGCTGCGCGGCCGTCGCGGCGGGGGGCGGGGCGGCG
>CAIXDD010000063.1 GCA_903918155.1 uncultured Hyphomicrobiales bacterium | reverse complement strand
TGCTCAACACGCCTGCGGGCGCGCCGCCCCAATTCTATGTGCGCAGCGGCGACGGGGGCGCCTTGCTCTCCTTCCTCGATCTCTATCGACGCATGGAGGGCGGGCAATTGCAGCTTGTGGCGCTCGCCTCGGGCGCGCGCATGAGCGGGGTGCTCAGCATCCGCGATTTCGTGCTGCGCAACGAGCCCGCGCTGCGCCGCCTTGTGGTGGAGGGCGCCGGCGGGCGTTTCGACGACAGGACGCTCGACACCAACGCCGTCCAGTTCAGCCGATTGCAGACCGGCTTCACCCGGTCGCGCGGGCGCCTCGAACTGGCCGACGGCGCGATCAACGGTCCCAATATCGGCGCCACCATCGAGGGCGCGATGGATTTCGCCGGCAATCAGGTCGCGCTCAGCGGCACGTTCGTGCCCGCCTATGGCGTCAACAATCTCTTCGCGAAAATCCCGCTGTTCGGCCCCATTCTGGGCGGGGGCAGCAATGAGGGCCTGATCGGCGTGAATTTCCGCATCTCGGGTCCGGCGAGCGCGCCGCTTCTCACGGTCAATCCCCTGTCGGCCATCGCGCCCGGTTTCCTGCGCAAGATTTTCGAGGCGCCCGACGCGATCCCGCCGTCCTTGCAGCAGACCATGCCCGCCGATCCGCTCGCGCCGCCTGCGCCCCCGACGGCCCCGCCCGCGCCCCCGCCGCGCCCGGCCATGCCGATGTCCGTCTCCCCCGGCCGCTAGGCGGGCTCGATCCGTCGGGCGGGCGTGCTACATGTGGGGCTGGCCATCCCTTCTTTGAGTCTTTGAGGAGATTCATGCACGTCCTGCTCACCAACGACGACGGCGTCCATGCGCCCGGCCTTGAAAGTCTGGAGCGCATCGCCCGGTCGCTGGGCGCGACGCGCGTGACATTGGTCGCCCCCGAAACCGACCAGTCGGGCGTCGCCCATTCGCTGTCCCTCAACGATCCGCTGCGCCTGCGCGCGCTGGGGCCCGACCGTTTCGCCGTGAAGGGCACGCCCACCGATTGCGTCATCATGGCGATCCACCGCATTCTGGAGGGCAAGCGGCCCGATCTCGTCCTCTCCGGGGTCAATCGCGGCCACAATGTCGCCGAGGACGTGACCTATTCCGGCACGGTGGCGGGGGCGATGGAGGGCGCGATCCTTGGCGTGGCCGCCATCGCGCTGTCGCAATCCTATGGCGCGGGCGATCGCGAGAACGTGCCGTGGGAGACCGCCGAGCGCCATGCGCCGGACGTCGTGCGGCGCATCCTCGCCATGGGAATCGCGCCCAATACGCTGGTCAACGTGAACTTCCCCAACCGGCCGGCGGGGGAGGTGACGGGCGTGGAGATTTGCGCGCAGGGACGGCGCGACGCCGCCTTGCTGCGCATCGACGAGCGCCATGACGGGCGCCATAACCCCTATTACTGGATCGGCTTCGAACGTCAGCGCTCGACGCCGGCGCCGGGCTCCGACCTGGCCGCCCTCGCCGCCGGCCGCATCGCCGTGACGCCGCTGCGCGTCGACCTGACGGACGCGAAGGCGCTCGCCCGTTACGCCGCCGGCTGGGACGCGCAGGCATGAGCGGCGGGCGCCCGCCGCCGGCTCCCGCAAGCTCGGCTCCCGCAAATTCGGCTTTAGAGAGGCCGGCGCCCGCGACGGCCGATCTGCTGCAGCGGCGCATGGCCTTTCTGCTCGCCTTGCGCGCCCGCGGCATCGCCGATCTGGCGGTGCTGCGCGCGCTGGAGGTCGCCCCGCGCGAGATGTTCGCGCCGCGCCGCTATCTCGATCTCGCCTTGCGCGACGTGGCCCTGCCCATCGAATGCGGGCAAACCATGCCGGAGCCCTATCTCGTCGGCCGCATGATGGAGGCGCTCGCCCTCGACCGCTCCTGCCGCGTGCTGGAGGTCGGCGCGGGATCGGGTTTCGCCACCGCCATTCTCGCGCAGCTCGCCGGGTCGGTTCTGGCGTTCGAACGCTATCGCGCGCTGGCCATGGAGGCGCAGGCGCGCCTGCAGGCGCTGGGTCTGGCCCATGCGCAGGTCCTTTGGGGCGACGGCCTGAGCGAGGGGCCCGCCGCCGGGCCGTTCGACCGGATCGCCGTGCATGGGCTCATCGACTCGACGCAGGCTTTCGACGCCGCGCTCGCCCTCGACGGCGTGCTCGTCTTCGGGCGGCGGGTGGAGGGAGGCCGGCGCTGGCTCGTGCGGCGCATCCGGCGCGCGGCGGGGTTTGAGGAAAGCCCCATAGCGCCTTGTCGCCTTGGGCCTTTGGAGCCTTCGCGCTCCCTCTGCCTGTAACATCGCGTCAATCTTGGCAGGACGCCCCGCCAAGTGCCGAAAATCGCACGCAGACGCGAAAAATCGATTCATCTTAAACCCTTGCTTAACCCGACTCCCGTCTAATGGTTGCGTTGGATGCGTTCGAGTGCGGGTTGCGTGATGGGTCAATCAAAGCAGGAAAACGGGCGGCGGAACGTTTTGAATCTCGCGGGCGGTCTGGCCTGCGCCGCGCTTCTAGCGGGGTGTTCTTCGGACGTCTCGCGCCTCGCGGAAGGCCCCTTCGGCGTCGACCGCACGCCCACCGCCAGCATCTCCGCGCGCAATCCCCTGAGCCCGCCTGAAGCCGTCGGCGGCGCGGGTTATTCCGCGCCCGGCCAGCAGTCCGCCGGCCAGCAATCCGCCGGTTTGGGTCCGTCCTCCGCCATCAGCTCCGCGCCGCTCGCCCCTTTGGGCGCCGTGCAGAGCGCTCCGCTTGCTTCTCCCTCCGTCGCCGCGGCTCCCGCGCCGGTGCGCGCCCCCGCCAATTCCGGTCCCTGGACCGCCGCCGGGGGAACCGCGATCACGGTCGCGGCCAGCGATAACGCGGCGTCCCTCGCCAGCCGCTACGGCGTGCCGCAAGACGCGCTCCTGCGCGTCAACGGCCTTGCCTCGCCCGCGCAGGTGCGCCCCGGCGCGCGCCTGATCATTCCCGTCTATAACGCCGCTTTCGGCGCTGCGTCCGCGGCAGGCGAGCGCCCCATGGCGCAGCCCGCCCCGCAGACCGTCGCGGCGAGATCGGCCTATGGTCAGCCCGGCCAGATCCAGCAGGCCGGACAGGTACAGCATCCCGCTCAGGTCGCCCCGAAATCCCCCGATGACAGGGCGGCTCTGGCCGCGTCAGCCGGGCGCAAGGCCGAAGACGTCGCCAAGAAAACGGCCGTGCAGACGCCCGCTCAATCCGCTGCTCAATCCACCGCCGCCACCGCCGCAGCCGCTTCCGCTGCGCCGGGCGGGTTGGGCGCCAAACCTGCGCCCCTGAAGCCTGCGCCTGCGGTCGCGACGGCCGGTCAGCCCGTCAAGACCGCGAAGGTCGAAGAATCGGCCAAGCCGGGGGCGAAGCCTGCGCCCAAGGCCGCCGATCCCGAGACCACGGCCAGCACGCCGGCCGCCGACGCCAAGCCGGAGTTCCGCTGGCCGGCGCGCGGGCGCATCATTCAGGGGTTCAAGGCCGGCTCCAACGAGGGCATCAAGATCGCGGTGCCGGAGGGCACGGCCGTGAAGGCCGCCGAGGCCGGCGTCGTCGCCTATGCCGGCAGCGAGCTGAAAGACCACGGCAATCTCGTTCTCATCCGCCATCCCAACGGCTTCGTCTCCGCCTACGCCCATAACGGCGAAGTGAGCGTGCGGCGCGGGGATTCGGTGAAGCGCGGGCAGGTGATCGCCAAATCCGGCCAGTCCGGGAACGTGTCTTCGCCGCAGCTTCATTTCGAATTGCGCAAGGGCTCCACGCCTGTGGACCCGACGGGCTATCTCGCCGGACTCTAGGTTCGGCGGCGCAGATAAGGCCAAGGTTTCCGCGAGACACGAAAACCTCGGCCTTCAGCTAGGCGGCGGATCCTGCGAAGGGTCTGCCGCCTTTCGCGTTTTTCTCCCAACATTGGATTTTGCGGCCCGGCTGAATCGTGTAATCTTGACGATTACGATCTTTGCGTGAGGGGGCGTGTTTGCCAGCGTTGCAGAAAAGCGGGTCTATCGAGGGCGCGCAGGCGGGGGCCGATTTCGCATCGGCGCGCGGGCCGCGCGGTCTGGCCGCGCGCGTCCTTGCGGTCGTGACCGGCGGGGCGTCGCCGATCCTGGCGGCCAGCCTCGTGGTCGTGATGGGGGTGCTGCTGACGTTCGCAGCCTGGCGCGCCGTCGCGCGGGTGGACGCGCGCGCGGCCGAGGAGCGTTTCGACTATGTCGTCGAGCGCTTTCTCGATCTGCTCGAACAGCGCCAGCAGGTCCATGCGCAAACGTTACGCTCCGGCGCGGCGCTGGTGAGCGTGCTCGGCGACCTGCGCGCCTCGCAATGGCGCGCCTTCTACGAGCTGATGCGCATCGAGGAGCGTCATCCCGGCGTGCAGGGATTTGGTTTTGCGGCCGTGATCCCGGCGCATGATCGCGAGGCGCATGTGTCGGACATGCGCGCGCAGGGTTATCTCGACTATACGCTCCATCCCGCCGGCGAGCGCGAGATCGTGACGTCCATCGCCTATCTCGAGCCCTTCGACTGGCGCAATCGGCGCGCGCATGGCTACGACATGTTTTCCGAACCGGTGCGGCGCGCGGCGATGGAGCGGGCGCGCGACAGCGGCGCCATAGCCGCCAGCGCGCGCGTGACGCTGGTGCAGGAGACCGACACGGACGTGCAGCCGGGCTTCCTGCTTTACGCGCCCGTCTATGGGCCCATTCCCGACGGAGCGGGCGAGGAGGAGCGTCGGCGCGCCTTGCGCGGCTTCGTCTATTCGCCGGTGCGCGCGGTCGATTTCGGCGCCTCGCTCATGGCGCGCTTCGAGAGCGAGTCCGGGCCTTTTCTCGGCGTGGAGGTTTTCGACGGACACGCGAGCGCGCGCGACAAGCTGATGTTCTCCGCGCGTCTTCAGGACGTGGAGCCCGGCGCGCGCGCCCATGAGGTGAATTACGAACGCTTCGGCCACACATGGCGGCTGCGCTTGCGCGCCTTGCCGGCCTTCGAGCGCAGCCTCGACGCGCGCGCGCGGCGGGCGATCCTGTTCGGAGGCTTCGCGATCACCGCGCTCATGGGCGCGCTGGTGGGCCTGACGATGGCGCGGCAGCGCGAACATGCGGGCAATGCGCGCAACAAGGACATGATCGCGCGGGAGATGTCGCATCGGGTGAAGAATCTTCTCTCGGTCATCCAGTCGGTCGCTTCGCGCAGCCTGTCGGAGGGGCGTTCGCTGCCGGAAGCGCGGCAGGTGTTCTCCGATCGCATCGCCGCGCTGGCGCGCGTGCATTCCGCGCTCATCGACGCGCAATGGTCCGGCGCCTTGCTGGGCGATCTTGTGGATGGGGAGCTTGCGCCCTTCGGCGCGCGCGTGGCCGTGTTCGGTCCCGACGTGCGCGTGAACCCGCAAATGTCGCAGCATCTTGCGATGGCCGTCCATGAACTGGCCACCAATGCGGCGAAATACGGCGCGCTCTCGCAGCCGGGCGGGTCGGTGCGCGTGGAATGGGACGTGAGCGAACGCGACGGGGAGAAATGGTTCTCGTTCGCGTGGCGGGAGATGGGCGGCCCGCCCGTCAGCGCGCCCCGGCGCGAGGGGTTTGGGCAGAAATTATTGCGCCGCCTGCTGGGCTCGGCGATCTCCGCGCAGCCGCGCATCGATTACGAAGCCGCGGGCCTGCGCTATTCCTTCGATTGCCCGCTCGCGCGCATCGGCCATGCGGGGTGAGGGCTTCAGCGCCGAACCCTCAACGTGGATCGAGGCGCACGCCGAGGCGGCCCGCCGCATCCTGAATATATTGCCATGCGGTGCGGCCCGAGCGCGCGCCGCGCGTGGCCGCCCATTCGATGGCTTCCGCGCGCATCGTCTGGGCGTCCATGCGCAGGTCGAAATGGGCGGCGTAGCCGGCGACCATGGCGAGGTAATCGTCCTGGCTGCAGCGATGGAAGCCGAGCCAGAGACCGAAACGGTCGGACAGGGAGACTTTCTCCTCCACCGCCTCGCCGGGATTGATCGCGGTGGAGCGCTCGTTCTCCATCATGTCGCGCGGCACGAGATGGCGCCGGTTGGACGTGGCGTAGAAGAGCGAATTGCCGGGCCGCCCCTCGATGCCGCCCTCCAGCGCCGCCTTGAGCGACTTGTAGCTCGTGTCCTCCGCATCGAAGGACAGGTCGTCGCAGAAAATCAGCACGCGGAACGCGCAATGGCGCAGATGGTTCATCAGCGCGGGCAGGCTCTCGACGTCCTCGCGATGGATCTCGACGAGTTTCAGCCCCTGTCCCGCCGGCAGGCTCTCGTTGATGCGCGCATGCACGGCTTTCACCAGCGACGACTTGCCCATGCCGCGCGCGCCCCACAGCAAAGCGTTATTGGCGGGCAGGCCGCGCGCGAAACGTTCGGTGTTGTCGAACAGGAGGTCGCGCACGCGGTCCACGCCCTTGAGCAGGCCGATGTCCACCCGGTTGACGTGCGGCACCGGCGCGAGCCCCTGCGGATTCGTGCGCCACACGAAGGCGTCGGCCAGCGAGAAATCGATCGGCGCGGGGGCGGGCGGCGCCAGCCGGTCCAGCGCGTCGGCGATGCGCGACAGAAGGGCGTGGGCGGCGGGATCGAGTGGGGCGGGTGTCTGGGACATGTGGGAACACGGGCTGGAGCGGAGGCCGGCGGGGCCTTGGAACGTTTGCGGAGGCGGTTTTCCGGGCCTGTCTAAACCGTCCCGGCGCGGGCGTCCAACCCGGGGCGGGCGGCATTGCTTTCGAGCCGCGCGCCGCTATAGTCCGCGCCACTTCGGCAAGCCTTATGCTTCGCTCGAGTTTGGAGCGTCACATCCATGAATTTCATCTCGCCCGCGTGGGCCCAGGTTCCCGGCGCCGGTCCGCAGGATCTGGTCATGCAGCTCGCCCCCTTCGCGATCATTCTCGTGATCATGTATTTCCTCATCCTGCGCCCGCAGCAGAAGCGCGCGAAGGCCCATCAGGAGATGATCAAGGCGGTGCGCCGCGGCGATACGGTGGTCACCTCGGGCGGGTTCATCGGCCGCGTGACCAAGGTGATCGACGATCACGAAATCGAAATCGAGCTCGCGCCCGACACCCGCGTGCGCCTGCTGCGCGCGATGATCGCGGAAGTGCGCGCCAAGGGCGATTCCGCCTGACGCGTCCCTGACGCCGTTACTGCGCGGCGGCCCGTCCGCCGCGCACGCCGCCCGACCGGGCGGATGATCCCCACGCAACGGACGAGCCCATGTTCCGATTTCCACGCTGGAAAGTCGCCTCGATCATCGCGATGTCGCTCATCGCGATTCTTCTGGTCGTCCCAAGCTTCCTGCCGAAAGAGGTGCGCGAAAGCGCGTCGCAGCGGCTCCCGTCATGGGTTCCCTTCCACAGCGTGGTCCTCGGCCTCGACCTGCAGGGCGGGGCGCATATCCTGCTTGAAATCGATTCCGCGGATGTCGCGCGCACGCAGGTGGAGGCGCTGCGCGACGACGTGCGCCGCATCCTGCGCGAAGAGCGCATCCGCATCTCGGGCGGCATCGGCGGTTCCGCGCGCATGGTGCAGGTGCGCGTGCCTGATCAGGCCGAACGCTAGCGCGCCGTCGCGCGCCTGCGCCAGCAGGCCCAGCCGCAGGGCGTGAACGCGCTCGGCATGGCGAGCCCGCCGGCCTTCGACGTGCGCGAAAGCGCCGACGGCCTGTTGCAGCTCGTGATCACAGAAACCGCCGTTCTCGACCGCGTGCGCCGCGCCGTCGACCAGACCATCGAAGTCATTCGCCGCCGCGTGGACGCGCTGGGCACGACCGAACCCAATATCCAGCGTCAGGGCGCCGACCGCGTGCTCGTGCAGGTGCCGGGCCTGCAGGACACGAACCGCCTGAAGGAATTGCTGGGCGCCACGGCGCGGCTCGAATTCCGCCTCGTCGCCGATACGGGCTACAATCCCGCCGACGTCGACATGCTCAACGAATATGAGAAGGACGGCCGGCCGATCGCGACCTATCCGGTCGAAAAGCGCGTGATGGTGCAAGGCGAGGACCTCACCGACGCGAAGCCCAGCTTCGACCAGCGCACCGGCGAGCCGGTGGTGGACTTCCGCTTCAACCTGCGCGGCGGCCAGCGCTTCGGCGAAGTGACGAGCGCCAATGTCGGCAAGCCTTTCGCCATCGTGCTCGACGGCAAAGTGATCTCCGCGCCGCGCATTCTGGGGCCGATCACGGGCGGCTCCGGCCAGATCTCGGGCCGTTTCACGGTGCAGCAGGCGAATGATCTCGCCGTTCTGCTGCGCGCAGGCGCGCTGCCCGCCAGGCTCACCATCGTGGAGGAGCGCACCGTCGGCCCCGGCCTTGGCCAGGATTCCATCGACGCCGGCAAGCTCGCCGCCTATGTGGCCTCCGTGCTCGTGGTCACCTATATGCTCACGACCTATGGAATCTTCGGCCTGTTCGCGAATATCGCGCTGTTCATTCACATCGTGATGGTCTTCGCGGGCCTCGTCGTCCTGCAGGCGACGCTGACGCTGCCGGGCATTGCGGGGATCGTGCTCACCATCGGCATGGCGGTGGACGCCAACGTGCTCATCTATGAACGCATCCGCGAGGAGGCGCGCATGGGGCGCTCCATCATCTCCTCGCTTGATGCGGGCTTCAACCGCGCCTTCGCGACGATCATCGACTCGCAATCGACCACGATGGTCGTGGCGATCATTCTCTATTTCCTTGGCTCGGGCCCCGTGCGCGGCTTCGCCGTCTCGCTCGCTCTGGGCATCGTGACCACGATCGTCACCGCGGTCACGATGACGCGAATGATGATCGCCTTGTGGTATCGCTGGTCGCGGCCGACCACCATTCCGATCTGAGCGAGGACAGACCATGTTTCGTTTCCGCCTCGCGCCTGACAATATGAAGTTCCATTTCATGCGGCTTCGCCGCGTGACCTATCCGCTGTCGGCCGTCCTCTCGATTCTGTCCGTCGTCGCCTTCCTGACGCTGGGGCTGAATTACGGCATCGACTTCTCCGGCGGCACGCTGATGGAGCTGCGCGCCAAGAGCGGGCAGGCGGATCTCGCCAGCCTGCGCAGCCTGGGCGACAAGCTGCAATTGGGCGAGGTGGAGGTGCAGGCCTTCGGCGGCGGGCAGGACGTGACCTTCCGCATCCGCTTGCAGCCGGGCGGCGACGCCGCGCAACAAGACGCCGTGCAGCGCGTGCGCCAGTCGGTTGGCGAGGGCTATGAGTTCCGCCGCGTGGAAGTGGTGGGCCCGCGCATCTCCGGCGAGCTTGTGCAATCGGGCACGCTGGGCGTGGTGCTCTCGGTCATCGCGGTGCTGACCTATCTGTGGTTCCACTACGAATGGCAGCTGGCGGTGGCCGCCGTCATCGCGACCATGCACGATCTTCTGCTGACGATGGGCTTTTTCGCGCTCACGCGGCTGGAGTTCAACATCACCTCCATCGCCGCGATTTTGACCATCGTGGGCCTGTCGCTCAACGAAACCGTCGTCGTGCTGGACCGCATCCGCGAGATGCTGCGCAAGTACAAGCGCATGCCCATGCCCGAAATCATCGACACGTCGATCAACGCCGTGCTCTCGCGCACGATCATGACGTCGACCACGACGCTGATGGCGCTGTTCGCGCTCGTGCTGTTCGGCGGGCATGTGATCCAGTCCTTCTCGCTGGCGATGATGTTCGGCATGGTGATCGGCGCCTATTCGTCGATCTTCATCTGCTCGCCCATCCTCATCTATCTTGGCGCGCCGAGCGCGCAGACCGATGCGGACAAGGGCGAGGGCGAGCGCAAGCAGCCGGCCTGATCCGAAGGCGCGCCGCCGGGCGCCGGGAGGCGAGATGAGCGAGCGCAGGCACGAGGGCTTTCTGCCCGGCGTCCACCAGATCGAGGGCTATGGCGCCGGCGGCTTTCGCTTCGGCGGCATGTCGCATCGCGGCTCGATCATCGCGACCCCGTCAGGCGTGCAGGCCATCGCGGCGTTTCGCGTGGAGGAGCTGGACGCGCAGACGCTCGCCCCGCTTTTCGCCGAGCCTGCGGGCGCCGTTCAGCTCGTCGTGCTCGGCACGGGCGGTTCGCTCCTTTTGCCCCCGCGCGCCTTGCGCGAGGTGCTGCGCGCCGCCGGCATGGGCGTCGATCCCATGGCGACGGGCCATGCGGTGGCGACCTATAACATTCTCGCAAGCGAAGGCCGCAAGGTCGCGGCCGTTCTTCTGGCGAGCCCATGAACGCGTCCAAGAACGAGCCCAAGAACGAGAGCGAGCCCAAGAACGAGCCCAAGAACGAGTCCAAGAGCGCTGCGGCGCCGGACCCGTTCCCGCTTGCGGATGCGCAGGCGGCTTGCGACGCGCTTGTGCGCGAGCGCGCGCGCGATCTGTGGCTCGCCGCCTTGTTCCTGCCCGCGTCGGCGCGCCCGCATGCGCTGGCGCTGCACGCTTTCGCGCAGGAATTGATCCGCACGCCCGACATCGTGTCGCAGCCCGCGCTTGGCGAGATTCGCCTGCAATGGTGGGCGGAGATCGTCGAGGGGCGTCGGCAGGGCGAGGCGGCCGGACATCCGGTCGCGCGCGCGCTGCTGGCGGCGGCGGACGCGTTCCGCCTGCCGCGCGCGCCGCTTCTTGCGATGATCGAGGCGCGTCGGGGCGATCTCTACGCCGATCCCCCGCCGAGCCTGAACGATCTTGAAGGCTATTGCGGCGAGACTTGGTCGGCCTTGTTCCGCCTTGTCTCCTTCGTCGTCGCGCAGGGCGAGGATCCCGGCGGCGCCGAGGCGATGGGCCATGCGGGCGTCGCGTGGGGCATCACGGAAGTTTTGCGCGACCTGCCGCGCGCGGCCGCGCGCGGGCGCTGTCTCGCGCCGCGCGACGTGCTTGCCCAGCATGGCGCGCTGGCGGAAGCGGCGGCCGCGGGGCTCATGTCGCCTGCGATGG
>CAIXDD010000062.1 GCA_903918155.1 uncultured Hyphomicrobiales bacterium | reverse complement strand
GGCGGCAGGCCGAAGTAATCCATGCTCCAGCCGTTGTGCAGATAATCGTCCACGGTGCAGTGAATGACCTTCGCGCCCACTTCGGCGTCCTTGCCGAGCGTCTGGACGAAATGGCCCTGCAGGTCGATCCAGTCGAGCGACAGGATGACGTCGGCCTCTTTCGTGATCGCAGACGTGGCGGGCGAAGGCCGGAAGCGCGGCTCGCACACATGCAGGGGATGTTCGGTGGGAAAAGCCGCGCCGGTCTTCATGTCGGTGAGCACGGCGGCGCCCAGCGCCTCGGCCAGCTCCACGCGCGCGTTCCAGTCCTCCACGCTGCGCGACACGCGGCCCATGAGGATCACGGGCTTCTTCGCGTCGACGAGCAGGCGCGCGGCCTGCTCCACGGACTCGGCGGAGGGCGCAGGCGGCGCGCCCGGCCGGAAGCGCTCGAGCGCGGGAAACTTGATGTCGCCGTCCAGCCTGGATTCCTGCAGGCCGACGTCGAGACAGACATAGGTCGGCCCATAGGGCGGCGTGGCGGCGATCTGCCATGCGCGCAGGATGGATTCGACGCTCGCCTGCGCGGAGCGGGGCTCATCGTCCCATTTCGTGTAATGGCGGATCAGCGCGCCCTGATCTTTCGCCGTGTGGATCCAGTCGATCCACGGACGGCGCACGTCCGCGTCGCCGGGCCCCGTCGCGCCGAGAATGACCATGGGATTGCGCGCGCACCATGCGTTGAAGATCGCCATGGTCGCATGCATGAGCCCGACATTGGAATGGAGCGCCACGCCCATCGGCCGCTCGGTGACTTTCGCATAGCCCTGCGCGATGCCCACCGCATGTTCCTCATGCAGGCAGACCATCATCTGCGGATCGCGATTGCCGAGATAGTTCACAAGCGAATCGTGCAGGCCGCGATAGCTCGCGCCCGGCGTCAGCGCGATGTAGCGCAGGTCGAGCCGGCGCAGCATCTCCGCCATCGCGTCCGACGCCCAGGCCAATTCGCCGTTCGCGGGCTTCTGAAGCGGGTCCTTGCCCTCGAAGCGCGCCGTCCCGAATTGATCCGCCTTGCTCTTGCCGTCCCCGCTCATGTCCCGCTCCCTTTGTTTTTCGCCGTTCCTTAAACCGGAGGAGCGCAGCGCGCACAAGCCCCGCCCCCCGCCCCGCCCCCCGCCCCGCTTGCGCCCCGCCTGCGCGCCGCCCGCGTTTGCGCGCGCGCGGGCCTGCCGCTAGGGTCCCGGCGAACGAACACGGGAGAGGAAACCATGGCGGACGGGCTCATCGTCAAAAAGACCGACGGATTGCTGGAGATCACGCTGGATTGCCCCGAGCGCGGCAATGGCATGGAGGACGGGCAGATCGCGGCGCTGGGCGACGTGTTCGAAGCCGAACACGACAAGGTCCGCCTGATCGTCCTGCGCGCCAACGGGCCCGACTTCTGCACGGGCCGCGCGATGAGCGGACGCATTCCGATGAAAGGGCCGGAGGCCATCGCGCTGCGCGAGAACCACGACATCGTGTTCCGTCTCTACGGAGCCGTGCGCCATTCCCGAGCGCCGGTGATTTCGCTGGTGCAGGGCCGCGCGCACGGGTTCGGCTGCGCGCTCGCCTGCGTCTCCGACATGACGATCGCCGCCGAGAGCGCGACCTTCGCGATCACCGAATTCAACCACAACATCATGCCCACGATGGTCATGTCGTCGCTGGTGGACAGGATCGCGCTCAAGCCGCTCATGTATCTCGTATGGACATCGAAGGAGATCGACGCGCGCCACGCGCTGACCATCGGCGCGGTGAGCGACGTCGTGCCGGACGCGGAGCTGGCGCAGGCCGGCGAAGCGCTGATCGCGCGGCTCATGAAGGCGCCCGCCCCCGCCGTGCAGGCGGTGAAGGATTACGCCCATGGCGCGAACGCCATCGACATCGGCAAGGCCGTCGCCTTCGCGCGCAACCTGCATGCGGTGGTGAACACCGCGCCGGAGCTGCGCAAGGGCAAATAAGGCTGGAAGCGAGAGGCTCCGCAGAGGTCCAGCTTGCAAAGCGGCGCCGGAGAGGCCAGAAAGCCGCGCGCTCGATGGGGGCGCGCGTGCGTGACGAGATCCATGGCGCATCCTGACCGTTTCCTTCTCGCCGGCGTCATGGGATGGCCCGTGATGCATTCGCGCTCGCCGATGCTCCACGCGTATTGGTTCGCCGAACATGGGCTCGCGGGCGCCTATGCGCCGCTCGCCATCGAGCCCGGCAAACTGGGCCCGGCCCTGCGCGCGCTGCATCCGCTGGGCTTCGCCGGCTGCAACCTCACCATTCCCCACAAGCAGGAGGCCATGGCCCTCGTCGACGAGGTCGATGAGACCGCGCGGCGCATCGGCGCCATTTCCTGCGTCGTGGCGCGGCCCGACGGCGCGCTCTTCGGCACGAACAACGATTGCTACGGGTTCATCGAAAACCTGCTGGAGGCCGAGCCGCGTCTGGCCTTCGACGCCGGGCCTGTCGTGGTGATGGGCGCGGGCGGGGGCGCGCGCGCGATCGTCTGGGCGCTGGCCCAGCGCGGCGCGCGCGAGATCCGCCTCGTCAACCGCACGCTCGCGCGGGCGCAGGCGCTCGCAGCGGATTTCGGCGCGCCCGTGCGCGCGCTTGATTGGGCGGACCGGGCGCAGGCGCTCGACGGCGCCGCGCTGCTCGTGAACACCACGAGCCAGGGCATGGTGGGCATGGCGCCCCTCGACCTGTCGCTTGCGCGCCTGCCCGCCCATGCGCTGGTGGCCGACATCATCTACACCCCGCTCGAGACGCCGCTGCTGCGCGCGGCGCGCCTGCGCGGCCTGCGCACGCTCAACGGCCTGGGCATGCTGCTGCATCAGGGCCGGCCCGCCTGGAAGGCGTGGTTCGGGATCGAGCCAAAGGTCACGCCAGAGCTGCGCGCCCGGATCGAGGCCACGCTCTAGGGCCGCGAAAAAAATTTCAGCCCCTGCGGAACCGTTGGCTGAAGGGCGCGTTGAACCTGCGTTGATGCGGCGTCCGCAAGGCGCAGCGATCATAAAGCCCCGATCCACGCCCCCCGGATCGGGGCTTTTCATTTTGCGCGACCGCCTCAGCGGGCGTCGAGCTGGGCCTGCAAAGCGGCGGCGAAGGCCTCGATCCGCGCGGCGTTCACCCCGAAATCATGGCGCCCATAGCGGGAGACGGAGCGCAGGTCGATGCGCGTCTGCCCGGCGAGCGGGCGCACGCGCACCGCCACATCGTCGGGAAAGCGCAGGAGAAACGTGCGCGCCACCGCATCGATGCGCCCGTCCCCCTCCCCGCGCCGTCCGCCCGGACGCACCTGCGACACGACCTCCCAGCCCATCACGCCCGCCGCCCGCAAGACGAGCTGGAACGCCTCGTCAGCCTCCAGATCGAGGATGATGGGCTGCACGCGCGGATAGGCGCGCGCCTGCGGCAGGCGGCGATCCGCCGCGATCTCCGCCGGCGCATGGCCTTCGCGCGCGGCGAGCGCCTGAGCGGAGCGCGAGAAATAGGGCGGCTCGTTGAGATCGGTGGAGACGTCGTTGAGCATCGGCAGGCGCAGCGCTTTGGCGGAGAGCAGGATCGGCCAGGCGAGCACGCCCAGCGCCACAAGCGCGCCGGCGAGCGCCACGCCGACGCCGCGACGCCCCGTGCGCCAGATGACGACCGCCGCCGCCCCCGCCAGCAGCAAGGCCGCGCAGGCCGCCAGGACGGCGAAGGCGAACACGCTCATGCCCGCCGCAAGATCCACCGCGCGCAGGCGCACCAGCGCCACCGCGATGAGGACCAGCGCGACCGAGAACAAGGCGAGCCGACGGCTCCACAGCGCGGCGCGCGCGACGGGCTCTTCCAGGATCAGACGACGCACGAAAACTCCCGACGTGAGGGGACGGCCCTTCATAGCACCGGGCGCGCATGCGCCGAAGCCTCACCTTAACCTGATCTTCACCCAAGCGTCCGACTGTTCGGGATCCGGCGAATCGACCGGACAGGGAGTTTCGGCAGGAGAGTTCGACATGCCGCAGATGACGCCGGCCATGGCCCGCCTCGAACGCAGCGCGGCGCAGGCCCGCGAGGAGCTGAAGCGCTTTTACGGCGAGGTCGGGCTCGCCGCCGTCGCGCGGGCTCTGGGACAATCCCCCGATCTCGACGCGCGCCAGCCCGAGAGCGACCAGGAGCGACACATTTCCGCCGCCGTCGCCGACCACATCATCGCCGCTTGAGGTTTTCTGCGACCGATCGGCGTTAATCCGAATGATGACCAGACGCGGCTTTCTCCTGCGCGGCGCCAGCGCCTTCACATTGGGCGCGACTTCGCTCGCCGGATGGACCTTCGTGCTCGAGCCGGGCTTCCTGCTCGACGTGACGCGCTATGCGTTCACCCCGCCCAAATGGCCCGCGGGCCTGCAATTGAAAATCGCGGTGATCGCCGACGTGCACGCCTGCGATCCATGGATGCCGGCCGCGCGCATCCGCCGCATCTGCCAGCTCGCCAATGAATTACAGCCCGACGTCACGGTTCTGCTCGGCGATTATTACGCGGGCACCGACATCGGCGCGGACATGGTGCATCCCGACGAATGGGGCGAGGCCTTCAGCGAATTGCGCGCGCCCCATGGCGTGTTCGGCGTGCTGGGCAATCACGATTTGTGGCACGGGCCCTTGCCCAAAATGGCCGGCGACGACGGTGAGACGGTGACGCGCACGCTGCGCCACGCCTCCGTGCGCGTGCTCGACAATCAGGCGGCGCGGCTGGTGAAGGACGGCGTGGGATTCTGGATGGTGGGGCTCGCCGACCAGATGGCCACGCGCATCGCGCGCGGACGCTATATCGGGCGCGACGATCTCGACGGCGCGCTCGATCGCGTCACCGACGACGGCCCCGCGATCCTGCTCGCCCATGAGCCCTTCATCTTTCCGCGCGTGCCCGAGCGCGTGTCGCTGACCTTGTGCGGCCATACGCATGGCGGACAAGTGCACATTCCCTTCGTCGGCAATCCGCTGCTGCGCAAGCGCCTGCCGCCCGAACATGTCTATGGGCATGTGAACGAAAACGGCCGACACATGATCGTGTCTGCCGGTCTTGGAGTGTCCATCGTTCCCGCGCGCTTCATGAAGCCGCCGGAGATCGTGCTGGTGACGCTGGGCGCCCCCGCGCTCGCGTGAGCGATCAGCGCACGATGACGGGCGTTCCCAGCGTCGCGCGGTTGTAGAGATCCACCACGTCGATGTTGCGCATGCGGATGCAGCCCGACGACACGTTCTGCCCGATCTGCTCGGGCTCATTGGTGCCATGGATGCGATAGAGCGTGTCGCGGTCGCCCTGATAGAGATAGAGCGCGCGCGCCCCCAGCGGATTGTCCGGCCCGCCCTTCAGCCCGCCCGCGGCGGCGGTGGGGCGCAGATGCGGCCAGCGCTGGAGCATGTCGCCCGGCGGCATCCAGCTCGGCCATTCCGCCTTGCGGCGCACGGTGGCGCGCCCGGTCCAGCCCAGCGCCTCCGAGCCCGTCGCCACGCCGTAGCGCATCGCGCGCCCGTTGGGCAGGACGAAATAGAGGAAGTTCGCCTTCGTATCGACGACGATGGTGCCCGGCTTCTCGCCCGTCGGGTCATTGACCTCGTAACGGTCGTAATTGGGGTCGAGCAGCTCGAACTGGGGCGCAAGCGCCATGAACTGCTGATCGCGCGGCGACAGGGCCGGCTCTGGCACGTATCTGTAATTGCAGCCGCCCAAAATGACCGCGAGCGCCAGAACCGACGCCAGTCTCGACAACATGATTCGCCCCAATTAAGCTTCCGTTCACCCAGAAATCGGCGGCAATTCTTACCATAAGGTTAGCGTTGCGGATCCGTCCCCAGAAAAATGGCCAAGTCTGTGGCGCCGCAGCAACTATCTCTTTCGAGAGGTTGCGCCGCAGCAGGAAAGGCGCAAACTGGGCCTGCGCCCGCAAGCGTGAAATCCGCGACGAAACCGCGCGAAGCCGGGGCGGGCGCCCAACGAGCCGCATGTGACCACCCTGTTCATCAGCCATCCCTCGGCGCTTCTGCACGATATGGGGCCGGGCCATCCCGAACGGCCGGACCGCGTGCGGGCGATCGAGCGCGCGCTGGAGACCGAGGCGTTTCAGATGCTCGCCCGCGAGCGGGCGCAGCGGGGCGCCGTCGAGGACATCATCCGCTGCCATCCGGAAGCCTATATGCGCAGCCTCGAGGAGGCCGCGCCCGCCGAGGGCGTCGTGCATCTGGACGGCGACACCGCCATGAATCCCGGCACCTGGGAGGCGGCCCTCCATGGGGTCGGCGGCGCCTGCCAGGCGGTGGACGAGGTGATGGCCGGCAAGGCCGCGAACGCCTTCGTCGCCATGCGCCCGCCCGGCCACCATGCCGAGCGGGCCACGCCCATGGGCTTCTGCTTCTTCAACAACGCCGCCATCGCCGCCCGCCGCGCCCGCGCCGTCCACGGGGCCGAGCGCGTCGCCATCATGGATTTCGACGTCCATCACGGAAACGGGACGCAGGACATTTTTTGGGCCGACGCATCGGTGATGTACGCCTCCACCCATGAGATGCCGCTCTATCCCGGCACGGGCGCGGCGCAGGAGACCGGGGAGAAGGGCACGATCGTCAACGCGCCGCTGCGGGCGGGCGACGGAGGCGCGCAATTCCGCGCGGCGATGGAGGCGCTGATCCTGCCGCGGCTGCGCGCCTTCCGCCCCGACCTGCTCATCATCTCCGCCGGCTTCGACGCCCATGCCCGCGATCCCCTCGCCCAGATCAATCTCAACGAGGAGGATTTCGTCTGGGCGACGGGCAAGCTGATGGACGTGGCGCAAGCCAGCGCGGGCGGGCGCGTCGTGTCGCTGCTGGAAGGCGGCTATGATCTGGCGGCCTTGGGGCGTTCGGTCAGCGCGCATGTGGCGACGCTGATGGGCCGCGCGCAGGACCGGCGCGGCTAAGGCCCGCCTTGCGTTTGCACTTGTTCGGCGCGGTCAGGCCCTATCTAATCGCGCCATGAGGATCGCTCTCGCCGCATCTTGTCTTGCGCTCATGTTCGGGACGCCGCTGCCCGGCGCGACGAACGCGCGCGCGCAAGCGGGCGACGCGGGCGCGCCCTGCGCCGTGCGCGCCTTCGAGGGGCGCAGCTATGTGGTGTGCGTGGCGCCCGCGCGCAGCGACCTGCGCCTGTTTTTCGCCACGCGCGAGGGCGAACCGCTGGGCACGTTCGCGGCGGTGCGCGACGCGCTGGGACGATCGGGCGAGACGCTCGTCTTCGCCATGAACGCGGGCATGTACAATCCCGACCTGACGCCCTCGGGCCTTTATGTGGAGGCCGGCGTGCAGCGCAAGGCCGCCAACCAGAAGGGCGGAGCGGGCAATTTCCACATGAAGCCGAACGGCGTGTTCTGGATCGCGCAGAACGGCGAGCGCGGCGTGACGGAGACCGGCCGTTATCTCGCCCGCAAGATCCAGCCCGCCTACGCCACGCAATCGGGCCCGATGCTGGTGATCGGGGGCGACCTGCATCCGCGCATCCGCGAGGACGGCACGTCGCGCAAGATCCGCAACGGCGTCGGCGCCTGCGCGGGCGGACGCACGGCCTTCGCCATCTCCAACGAACCCGTCACGTTTCATGAATTCGCCGTTCTGTTCCGCGACGCTTTGGACTGTCCGGACGCGCTCTATCTCGACGGCTCCATCTCCGCGATCTATGCGCCCGGCGTCGGCCGGCACGATCGCTGGCGCCCGATGGGCCCCATCGTCGGCTGGGTCGAGAAAGGCAAGTAAGCCGCCGCGGCCCGCCGCGCCGCGCGCGTCAAAATCCCCGCACGATGCGCGTGGCCGCCTCGTCCACGCTCATGCCCGTCATATCCGCCGCTGCTGCGAGCGCGTCGGCGCGACGGCCGCCCAGCGTCAGGGCGGGCGCGATCTCCGCCAAAGGCGCGAGCACGAAGGCGCGTTCATGGGCGCGCGGATGCGGCAGGGTGAGCCTGTCGTCGCCGCAGCGCAGGTCCGCGAAGGCGATCACGTCGAGATCGAGCGTACGCGGCCCCCAGCGCTGCGCGCGCAGCCGGCCCGCCCGGCGCTCCAGATCGAGGCACAGATCGAGCAAGGCGCGGGGCGACAGGCGCGTCTCCACGAGCGCGGCCATGTTGAGGAAATCGGGCTGGTCGGTCTTGCCCCAGGGCGGCGTGCGCCAGACGCGCGAGCGGGCGAGCACGCGCGCCGCGCCGCCCGCCTCCATCTGCGCAAGCGCTTGCGCGAAAGCGCGCGCGGGCTCGCCGATATTGCCGCCCAGCGCAAGCGCGGCGCAGCCCGCAGGCAGGCTCACGCCAGATCCGCGCGCGCAAGCCGCAGATCGACGCCCACCGCCGACAGACGTTCGGGGATCGGCGGCTTCAGCTTGCGCACGCGCACATGCACGGCCTCCACGCGGGCGAAGCGCACGAGCAGGCCGCGCGCCAGCGCCGCCGCCGCCGCCTCCACGAGCTTGTAGCGGTTCTCGACGAACAGCGTGCGCGTGGCTTGCACCACGGCGGCGTAATCGATGGCGTGATGCAGATCGTCGCTGTCGGCTTCGCGCGCGATGTCGGCCTCAAGCTCGATGTCCACCGTGAACGGCTGGCCGAACTTCTCCTCATGCGCGTGCCAGCCGTGATAGGCGTGCACCTCCAGCTGTTCGATGACGACGCGACCCTTCATGCTCATGCGACGCGCCCCTCGATGGCGGAAAGAACGGCGAGACCCTGCGCGTGGGCCGCCACGTCATGCGCGCGCACGACGTCGGCGCCTTGCAGCGCGCCGTAAAGATGGGCGGCGAGCGAACCCGCCACGCGTTCGGCGGCGACCGTCTGGCCCGTCGCCGCGCCGATGCAGCGCTTGCGCGAGACGCCCAGCAGGACCGGCAGGCCGAACAGCGCGCGCAATTCGCCGATGCGGCGGATCAGCTCAAAACTCTGCGCATGGCTGCGCGCGAAGCCGACGCCGGGATCGATGACGATCTTGTCGCGCGCCACGCCGGCGGCGAGCGCGAGATCCACCGAGCGGCGCAGGAAGGCGACGCAATCGGCGAAAATGTCGATGGCGGGATCCTCCGCCGCGCGATTGTGCATGAGCACGCAATGCACGCCCGCCTGCGCGACCACGCGCGCCATGTCGGGATCGCGCTGGAAGCCCCACACGTCATTGACGACGCTGGCGCCGTTCTCGATGGCGCGGGCGGCCACCTGCGCCTTCATCGTGTCGATGGAGATCGGCAGGCCGGTGGAGGCCGCCAGCGCGCGCACCACGGGCAGGACGCGCGCCATTTCCTCCTGCGCGCTCACGGGCTGCGCGCCGGGGCGGGTCGATTCGCCGCCCACGTCGAGAAGATGCGCGCCCTCCGCCGCCAGCCGCTCGCCATGGGCGACCGCGCGGCCGGCGTCGAAATGCAGCCCGCCGTCGGAGAAGGAATCCGGCGTCACGTTGACGACGCCCATGAGCCGCGCGGTCGGCCCCAACGTCAGCGCGACGCCCGCCAAGGGAGCCGAATCGCGCGCCGCGTTTTGCGCCTCCACTTGCGCGGGGCGCGGCGTCACGTCGCGCGCGGCCTGCGCCGGATCGACGGGCGCCTCGCGCTTGTCGTCGTCGAGCGCCTGCATCACGCCGCGCACGCCGCGTCCCAGAGCGAACATATATTTGTCGAACATGGCCCGCCTCGCCTCAGCGGGGAAACGGCCAGCGCGCGCTTGCGTCGCCGACCTGCCCGCGATGACGCATATAGGCGTCGGCGAGCGCCACGGCCATCATCGCCTCGCCCACCGGCACGGCGCGGATGCCCACGCACGGATCGTGGCGGCCCTTCGTGCGGATGTCCACCTCCGCGCCGAAGCGATCCACGGAGCGGCGCGGCGTGAGGATGGAGGACGTCGGCTTCACCGCGAACCGCGCGACGATGGGCTGGCCCGTCGACAGGCCGCCCACGATTCCCCCGGCGTGGTTGGAGAGGAAGACCGGCCCGCCTTCGTTTCCCGCGCGCATTTCGTCGGCGTTCTCCTCGCCCGTGAGCGCGGCCGCCGCCATGCCGTCGCCGATCTCCACGCCCTTCACGGCGTTGATCGACATGAGGGCCGAGGCCAGCTCCGCGTCGAGCTTGCCATAGAGCGGCGCGCCCCAACCGGCGGGCGCGCCCTCCGCGACGATTTCAATCACCGCGCCGCAGGACGAACCGGCCTTGCGCACGCCGTCGAGATAATCGGCGAAACGCGCCGCCGCGCCCGCATCGGGGCAGAAGAACGGATTGCGCTCGACCTCCGCCCAATCCCAGGCGGCGCGGTCGATCTTGTGCGGGCCCATCTGCACCAGCGCGGCGCGGATCGTCACGCCGGGAATGATCTTGCGCGCCACGGCGCCGGCGGCCACGCGCATCGCGGTCTCGCGCGCGGAGGAGCGCCCGCCGCCGCGGTGATCGCGCAGGCCGTATTTTTCGTCATAGACGTAATCGGCGTGGCCGGGACGATATTGGTGGCGGATCTCGCCGTAATCCTTCGAGCGCTGGTCGACGTTCTCGATGATGAGGCCGATGGAGGTTCCCGTCGTCACCTGCTTGCCGCTGGCTTCGTCTATCATCACGCCGGAGACGATGCGCACCTGATCGGGCTCCTGGCGCTGCGTGGTGAAACGCGACTGGCCGGGGCGGCGCTTGTCGAGATAGACCTGAATGTCGGCCTCGCTCAGGTCGAGCAGCGGCGGGCAGCCGTCGACCACGCAGCCGATCAGCGGGCCATGGCTTTCGCCGAAGGTCGTGAAGCGAAACAGGTGGCCGAAAGTGTTGTGGGACATGGCTCGATCCGCGAACGCGCGCCCGCAAGCGCGAGGCCTGTTTGATAGGGGCGGCGGGGGCGCCGGTCAAATCAGGCCGCCGCCCGCCCTGCGGCCTCGACCAGCGGGTCTTTGGGCGCGTAGGGCTCGGCCGGCGCGCCGATCCATTGCGAATTGGCGGGAATCGACTCGCCCTTCATCACCACGGTGAGCGGACCAAGGCGCGCCCAATCGCCCACGCTCGTGTCGTAGAGCACCGTGGAGCCCGCGCCCACGGTGACGCCCCGGCCCAGATGGACGCGGCCCACCTTCATCACCCGGTCTTCGTAAAGATGGGTCTGCAGGGCGGAGAGCGAGTTGATGGCGCAATAATCGTCGATGCGCACGCAATCGAATTCGGTGACGTCGGTGGAATCCATCCACACGCCCCGCCCCGTGCGCACGCCGAACAGGCGCAACGTCCACGGCAGGAACGGCGTGCCGCGCAAATGATCCAGCAGCACCTTGCCCGCAAGGCCCCAATAGAGCACCGCCACGGCCTCCGTGCGCATGGCCCAGAACGACCACATGGGCTTCACCACGGGCTCATAGCGGCCCATCGTGATCCATTTCACCGCGACGACGACAAGCGTCATGAACAGCGAGATCGCCAGCGACAAAAGGAGGAACCACGCGGCGGCGACCCCATAGCGGCCCGCGAGCAGCGAGGGCGCCATCACCTCCACGGCCAGCGTGCCGCAGGTGACGAAGAGCATGGTCGGCAGCGAGATGTGCACGGCCTCGAAGGCGGCGCGCAAAAACTTCTTCCACGGCGGCGGCTCATAGGTCCAGTTCGCGCCCAGCCCCTCGAATTTCTGGCGCACGGGAAGCTTGATGGGCGGCGAGCCGAACCAGGTGTCGCCGGGCGACAGGTCGGCGTTCTTGGGCGGTTTCGACTTGATGCCGATCAGCGCGCCGGCGGGAATCTCCGCGCCCAGCGGCACAACGGCGTCGTTGCCCACGAAGACGCGCGCCCCCGTGCGCACCTGATCGAGCGTCATATAGCCGCGGCGCACGTCCTCGTCGCCGAGGACCACTTCGTCGGCGATGAAATTCTTCTCGCCGATCTCCACGAGATCGTAGCGCCCGGCGAGATTGGTGGAGATTTCGGCGTCCTTGCCGATGCGCGCGCCCATGAGGCGATACCAATTGCGCATGTAGACGGTGGCGTAGAGCGAGGACAGCGTCTCCAGCGTGATCTCGGTCGCCAGCGCCACGGTCCATTTGCGCATATAAAACCACGAATGGATGGAATAGGCGCCGCTGCGCACGCGCGGCAGCACGCTCCAGCGGATCGCGGCGATGAAGCACACGGTGAAAATCACCAGCGCGAAGGACATGGGCCAGGCCATCAGCGGCAGCGAGGCGAGATAGAGCGAGCGGTCCACGACGCCGATCGCCTCGTCCACGCGGTCGAACACCCAGAAGGCGGGGAAAATCGGCAACAGGCCGAGGCCTGGCACGATGAGCAGCATGGCGAAATAGAAGACGAGCCCGGCCGCGCGCGCCAAGCCGCCCGCGCGCGCCTGCGCCGGCAGGTCCTGCAGGTCCACCATGCCGATCTTCTTGCCCGGCGAACCGTCCCATGTCTCGCCCGCGCCCACGCACGTATGCGCGGGGATGGAGGTGAGATCGCGCAATTCCGCGCTTGCGCCGATCTCCACATCGCCCTCGATGACGCAGGACGTGCCGACATAGGCGTCGGCTCCGATGCGGATGGGCGCGATGATCAGCTCCCCGCCCTCCACATGGGCGTTGGAGAGTTTCACCTTGCCGCCGATACAGGCGCAATCGCCGATCGTCACAAGATCGGCGGCGCCCACGTCGAGGTCGCCGATCACCACGTCCTTGCCGATCTTCGCGCCCATGGCGCGCAGATAGAGCGGCAGGATCGGCGAGCCCTGAAACCATTTCATATGCGCCAGGCCGACGCATCGCTGCACCAGCCACAGCCGGAAGTAATACACGCCCCACAAAGGATAGCGGCCCGGCTTCACGCGCCCGATCACCAGCCATTTGATGGCGATCGTGAGCAGGATGGTGGTGACGTTGATGATGACATAGACGCCGATCAGCATGGCGGCGTCCTGCCAGAACGTCGCCTCGGGATCGCTCAGCAGCATGTAGCTGATGAAGACGCCGAGCCATTGCGCCGTGAGCAGGCCGATGATGAACGGCAGGCAGAGCGCCTGCGCGAGGCCGCACAACACGCGGCGCAGCAAGGGCGGGGGCGCGAAGGCGAGATCGCGCGGCGGGCCGAGGTCGAGCGTGCGCCCTTCCAGAAGGCCCGCCATGGCGCGCAGGCTGCGCGCGGCGTAAACGTCCTGCAGCGTGAGCGAGGCGAGCGCCGGCGTCTGGCGCACGAGCCCGAGGAACCGCGCGGCCAGCAGCGAATGGCCGCCCAGATCGGTGAAGAAATCCGCGTCGAAGGGAATCGCCTGCGGCGGCAGGACGGCCTTGGCCGCGGCGAGCAGTTTCGCCTCCGTCTCGCTGCGCGGATCCTCCTGCGCCTCGTCGGCCTCCTTGGGCGCGGCGAGCGCGCGCGCCTTCAGATCCTTGCGGTCGACCTTGCCCGACGACAGGCGCGGCAGCGCGTCGAGCGTCTCGAAACGCGCCGGCGTCATATAGACGGGCAGCGTCTCGCGCAATTGCGCGCGCAGCGCCTTGGGTTCGAGATCGGCCTGCGCGCCATTGTCTTTCGTGATGAAGGCGACGAGCTGGTCCAGACCGTCGTCGTTGCGCAACACGACGGCCGCCTGCGCCACGCCGGGCAAAGCCGACAGGCGCGCCTCGATTTCGCCCAGCTCCACGCGGAAGCCGCGGATCTTCACCTGATCGTCGATGCGGCCGCGAAACAGCAGCTCGCCCCGGTCGTCCAGCGCCACCGCGTCGCCCGACCGATAGAGCACGGGATCGGACCCGTCGGAGGCGAAGGGATTGGCGATGAATTTCTCGCCCGTCAGATCCTGCCGGCCCAGATAGCCCATCGCGACGCCGGGCCCGCCGATCAGCAATTCGCCTTCCTGTCCGGGGCCTACAAGATTGAGCGCCTCGTCCACGACATAGCAGGTGTAATTGGGAATGGGCCCGCCGATGGTGATCGGTTCGCCCGCGCGCACCTGCGACAGGGTGGCGACGACGGTCGTCTCGGTCGGCCCGTAGGAATTGAAGATCTTGCGGTGGGGCGCGCACCAGCGGCTGGCGAGCGAGGCGGGGCAGGCTTCGCCGCCCAGAATGATGATGCGCAGGCCGGCCACGTCGCGCGTGAGGAGCGAGAGCAGCGTGGGCACCGTGTCGAGTACGGTGACGCCGGCTTCGTCCAGCACGTCGGGCAGCCTGTCGGCGTCGCCCATAATGGCGGGCGTGGCGACGAACAATTGCGCGCCCGCCAGATAAGGCGCCCAGATCTCCTCCATCGAGAGATCGAAGGCGACGGAAGCGCCCTGAAACACCACGTCGCTCGCCTCGAGCCCATAGACCTCCACGGCGGCGCGCAGGAAATGGCAGATATTGGCGCCGGTGATGACGATGCCCTTGGGCTTTCCCGTCGAGCCCGACGTATAGATCATATAGGCGGGATGATCGGGCGTGCAGCCCAGCGCGCGCGCGTTCACCTCGCTGGCGTCGGCGGGATCGACGAGCGTCTCCGCCAGCAATACGGGGCATGGCGAGGCGCCCGGCTCATGATCGGACGCGCGCGCGACATGATCGGGCCCCACGAGCAGCGCTTTCGCCTGGCAATCGATCAGGCATTCGCGCACGCGCTCCACGGGCGCGTCGGCGTCGAACGGGAGCCATGCCGCGCCGGTCTTCGCAATGGCGATCTGGGCGATCAGCAGATCGGGGCCGCGCGCCATCCAAAGGCCCACGACGACGCCCGGCCCGGCGCCGCGCCGGCGCAGCCCGCGCGCGAGCGCGTTCGCCCGCTCGTCCACCTGCGCATAGGTGAGGCGCACGGGC
>CAIXDD010000061.1 GCA_903918155.1 uncultured Hyphomicrobiales bacterium | reverse complement strand
GCGGGCCCGCCGGCGACGCGGGCGCGGGCGGCGGCGCGGGCAGCTCCGACTCGTCGAGGTTGAACGGATCAGTCACTTGTCTGTCACGGACGCGGTGCGAGGATCGTCGCGGCCCTGCGGCCTGGACGGGAACGAAAGGCGAATCGCCACCCCCAATGTGGGACGCGCGGCGGGGAATGTCGAACCCCTCAAGCCCTTTTCCGCCCGGCGCAGCCCCGCGCGAAGCCTTGACCGCAGACGCAAGGGCAGGCTTGACCGGAGCAAGGTCTGCGCGAGCGGGGCCGTGCGATGGCCCGCGCCGGCGCGATATGCTAAAGGCGACGGATGCTTGAAGGTCTGCCCCCCAACAACGCCGCCCATATGATATCCGTGGTCTGCCCCGAGGAGCGGGCCCGCGCCATCGCCGATCTTATTGTGGAAATGTTCGATCCCGCGGACGCCGCCGCCTCCGCTTTCGAACTGGAGCCGCAAACGCGGGATTGGTCCACGGGCGAATGGATCGTGGAAGCCTATTTCGGCGACGAGCCGAACGAGGATTACGTGCGCTCGCTGGTTGCCGCGGCGGGCGACGAGGAGATCGCGCGCCGCGTGGTCTTTTCGCGCGTCGCCGAAAAGGACTGGATCGCCGCCTCGCTTGAAGGTTTGGCGCCCGTGCGCGCAGGCCGCTTTCTGGTGCACGGCTCCCATGATCGCGGCGCGGTGCGCACGAACGACGTGGCGCTGGAGATCGAAGCCGCCCTCGCCTTCGGCACCGGCCACCACGGCACCACGCGCGGCTGCCTGCTGATGCTCGACGCGATTCTGAAACAGCGCCGGCCCTACGCGATCCTGGACGTCGGCACGGGCACGGGCGTGCTCGCCATCGCCGCCGCGAAAGCGCTGCGCCACAACGTCATCTGCGGCGACATCGATCCCATCGCCGTGGAGGCCGCGCGCGCCAACGCCGTGCTGAACGGCGTCGCGCCCTGGGTGCGCCCGGTCACGGCGCCGGGGCTGGAGCATCCCACCCTGCGCCATGGCGCGCCCTATGACCTCATCTTCGCGAATATCCTCGCAAGGCCGCTGCGCGCGCTTGCGCCCTCCATCGCGCGGGCGGCGAGCCGCGGCGCCGACGTGGTGCTCTCGGGCCTGCTCGCGCGCGACGTGCCCGGCGTTCTCGCGGCCTATGGCGCGGAAGGCTTCACGCTCGCCCGGCGCATCGACCTTGAAGGATGGGCGACCCTGCTGATGCGCGTGGGCGGCGGCGCGCCGCAACCCTGGCGGCGCAGATGACCTTCGAGAGCCGCTTCCAGTCCTTCACGGAGACGGCCGATCCCTCCCACGGCGCCGCGCGGCTGAAGGCGCTGCGCGCGGAGCTGGCGCGCCGCGACCTGCATGGCTTCATCGTGCCGCGCGCGGACGAGCACCAGAACGAATATGCGCCGGCGAACGCCGAACGGCTCGCCTGGCTCACCGGTTTCACGGGCTCCGCCGGCCTCGCGATCGTCTTGCGCGAGCGCGCCGCGATATTCGTGGACGGGCGCTACGGCCTGCAGGTGCGCGACCAGGTGGATGCGCGCGCCTTTCAGCCGCTCGACGTCGTCGAGACGCCCCCGCATGAATGGCTCGCCGCCCAGGCCGGCGCGGGCCAGCGCATCGGCTACGATCCGTGGCTGACGACTCCGGCCGGCTGCGAGCGCTACGCCAAGGCGGCGCGGCAGGCGGGCGCGGAGCTTGTCGCGACGCCCGACAATCCGCTGGACGCGATCTGGGCCGACCGCCCGCCCGCCCCGTGCGCGCCCGTGCGCCTGCATCCCAAGCGGTTCGCCGGCGTCGAGGCGCCGCGCAAGCTCGCCGCGGTCGCCGCCGCGCTGGAAGGCGCGCAGGCGCTTCTCGTCAGCAATCCGCACAATGTGGCCTGGGCCTTCAACATCCGCGGCGGCGACGTGGCGCATACGCCGCTGCCGCTCGCCTATGCGCTGGTGCGCGCGCAGGCGCCGCCGACGCTTTACGTCGCATCCGCGAAGCTCGCCGCCGACGTGCGCGCAGCGCTTGAGAAAATTTGCGAGGTGAGCGAGCCCGCCTCCCTGACGGCGGATCTGGAGGCGCTGGGGCGCGCGGGCCAACGGGTGCGCTTCGACACGACGACCGTCGCCATGCGTCTGGTGGAGACGTTGCGCGCGGCCGGCGGCGAGCCGGAGCTGGGCGCCGACCCCATCACGCTCATGAAAGCGCGCAAGAACGCCGCCGAAATCCGCGGCGCGCGCGCGGCCCATTTGCGCGACGGCGCGGCGCTGTGCGAATTTCTCGCGTGGTTCGCGCAGGAAGCCCCCAAGGGCAAGCTCACCGAAATCGACGCCGTGCAGGCGCTGGAGACGTTTCGCCGCGCCACGGGACGCTTGCGCGAAATCTCCTTCCCCACCATTTCCGGCGCGGGCCCCAATGGCGCCATCGTGCATTACCGCGTCACCGAGGCCACGAACCGGCGCATCGGCAAGGGCCTCTTCCTCCTCGATTCAGGCGCGCAATATGAAGACGGCACGACGGACGTGACGCGCACGATCGCGGTCGGCGCGCCGACCGCCGAGATGCGCGACCGTTTCACCCGCGTGCTCAAAGGCCATATCGCCATCGCGCGCAGCCTGTTCCCCAAGGGCGCGACCGGCGCGCAGCTCGACGCCTTCGCGCGGCGCGCCTTGTGGGAGGCCGGGCTCGATTACGACCATGGCACGGGCCATGGCGTGGGCGCCTTCCTGTCCGTGCATGAAGGGCCGCAGAACATCTCCAAGCGCGGCTCCTGCCCGCTCGAGCCGGGCATGATCGTCTCCAACGAGCCCGGCTATTACAAGGCCGGCGCCTATGGGATCCGCATCGAGAATCTCGTGCTCGTGGAGACCCGCGAGGTGAAGGGGGGCGAGCGCGAAACCTATGGTTTCGAAACGCTGACGCTTGCGCCCATCGATCTGGCGTGCGTCGAGCCCAAACTGCTCACGCGCGAGGAATCGCGCTGGCTCGACGCCTATCATGCGCAGGTGCGCAAGGCGCTGGCGCCGCTGTTGAGCGCGCGCGCGCGCAAATGGCTGGCGCAGGCGACGCGCAAGCTCAAGCGCGGCGCGGACGCCTGATCTGGAACCATCGACGTCGCGCCTCCGTTGTCGCTCGAACCCTGTCCTCGAGCGTCAGGAGGCCGCCATGCGTCGCCCGCATTTCGCCCTGCTCTGCACCACGTTTCTCGCCGCCGGCGCGCTTGCGCCTGTCGCGCCCGCGCTTGTGTCCGCCCCCGCCGCCGCCCAGCAGCGCGCGGAAATCCGCGTTGACTTCCGCACGGCGCTTGAACCTTACGGACGTTTCGAACGGCATGAACGGTTCGGCGAAGTGTGGCGGCCGGCGCGCGTCGCGCAGGATTGGCGCCCCTATACGATCGGCCGCTGGGTCTATACCGACGATTGGGGCTGGTATTGGAACGCCGCCGAGACCGAGGCGAATTGGGGCTGGGTCGCCTTCCATTACGGGCGTTGGTACAATGATCCGCGCATGGGCTGGGTCTGGATCGCGGGCGACGAATGGGCGCCGGCCTGGGTGAACTGGCGGCGCGGCCAGCGCCAGAGCGCGCGCTATGTGGGCTGGTCGCCGCTCCCCCCTGACGAGATCGAGCTGGAGGCGCGCGACGATCCCGACGCCTGGATCTTCGTGCGCGCGCAGGACATGGTGGCGCCGCGCATCGCCAGCGTCGTCGTGCGCTCGCGCGAGCGCACGGAGCTGATCCGCGAAACCGTCATCGTCAACCGCACGATCGTGATGCGCGACCGCGGCCCGGTCATCGTGGTCAATCCGGGCGTCGAGCCCGGTTTCGTGGCGGCGGTGGCGGGGCGGCCGATCCGCGCCTATGACGTGCGCCCGCGCGTGTTCGCCGGAACGGCCAATGTCTCCGGCGCCATCGAAGTGCGCGCCGAAGATCTGCGCGACCGCCGCAGTTTCGAACGCCAGCGCGTGCAAGTGCGCGAGACGCAGACCATCATTCGCCCCGCCCGGCAGATCACCGAGCCCAAGCCGCTCGAAGCCAATGAGCCGGGACGGCTTGGCGAGCGCCCGCCGCGCGCAGCCGAAGGCGCGCCCGCCGCGC
>CAIXDD010000060.1 GCA_903918155.1 uncultured Hyphomicrobiales bacterium | reverse complement strand
TCAGCTCGGGCTCGGCGCTCGCGCCCATGGCCTGAATGGCGGCGCGGATGTCGGCGGGCAGGCTCATGGCGTTTTCCTGTCGGATCACTGGACGCCAGCGGCGTCCTTGAGGATTTTCTTCATGTCGGGATCGGCGGCCTTCACCGCGTCGACGACGAGGCGCTGGGCGTCGGCGCCGGGAATGAGCACCGGCTCCTCCCCGACGATCTTCAGATGTTCGGCGATGAACGCGCTGTCGCGCGCGAGGCCGTCGAAAGCCTTGCGCAAGTCCTCCACCGCGGCGGGGCTTGCGCCGGGCGGCATGAGAATGGCGCGCGCGAGCTGGGCGCGCAATTCGTTCACGAGCTGCAGCGCGCGATAGCGCGGGCCTTCCGGCGCCTTGCCATGCGCCTCCTGATAGATCTCCTCGAAAAACTTCACGCCCTGCGCGCGCAATTTCTCGCTGCCCGTCAGCTCGCCCTTCGCATTGCGCGCGCCGATCTGCCACAGGGGCATCGCGACGCCCCTGTCCACGAGATTGGGCACGACCTGGCTTTCATAGCCGGGAAGGGTGGAGAGCATGAAATTGATCTCGTTGCGCTCCATCGCGAGATTGACCGCGCCGGTGGACTGGAAGCCCGTCACCACCTGATATTTGGGTCCGAGAAGATCGAGCAGCAGGCGCAGGCGCACGTCATGGACGGAGGAGCGCGCATAGCCTGCGGCATGAATGTCGCTGGCGCGCGCGAATGCGGCCGGCTTCTGCTCAGGCACGGCGTCGCGCCGCGCATAGGCGACGTAATATCCGCCCACGCCCGCGATCATCGAGAACACGTCCACCTTCACGCGCAAGGCGGGATCGTCGACGAGGATCGCCATGGGATTGAACGTGACGAAGCCGAAGGTCGTGGAGGGGTCCTTCACGCCCACGCCGACGCCGAGCTGGTTGATCGCCGTCAGGCCGCCTGCGCCGGGAACATTGTTGACTACGATATGCGGATTGCCGGGAATATGTTTGGAGAGATGGCGCTCGAAAATGCGCCCCTCGGTGTCCACATTGCCGCCGGCGCCGTAATTGATGACCATGGTCAGCGTCTTGCCGGCGAAGGTCTGGGCCTGCGCATGGCTCGCGCAAGCGACAAGCGCCATGCAGGACAGGGCTGCGATCGTCTTCATAGCGTCCTCCCGTTCGCCCGGCCGCTTCGCGCTGCTGCGGGCGCAGTCGATCGATCACATGCGGGCCACCGCCGGCATCACGTCCGAATGGAAAAGATTGAGCGAGCGCATGGCGTCGTCGAGCTTCATGTCGCCGAACATCATATAGGCGAGCACGTAATTGGAGCCCAGCGCCTCCGCCTGCCGCTCGATCTGCTCCAGCACGGTCTTGGGCGAGCCCGCGATGAGCGTGCCTTCCTTGATCATGCCCTCAAGGCTGTGGGCGCGCGGCACGTTGAGGCGCGCGGTATGTTCGGTCACGCCGTGCTTGTTGCGCAGCCAATTGATTTCCTCATGGTGCTTCAGCGCCGCAGGCTCCGCGATGCGCATCGCCTCTTCGTCGGTTTCCGCCACCACGATCTGACGCAGCGCGCCGATGGCGGCGCCGCCGGAGAATTCCGGCTTGGCCACTTCAGGCGCGCCGCGCCGGGCGAGCGCTTCCTTGAAGGCGGCGATGTTCTCGCGCGCGAAAGCGGTCGAGCCGTTGGCGGTGAAATGCATGCCGTGTTCGCCCGCCCAGGTCGCGCCCACCTTGTTGGAGGAGCCGTACCAGAAGGCCGGCGCCTCCTGATGGGGATGCAATTCGATGGGCGCGTCCTTGTAGGAATAGAATTCGCCGCTGTAGTTCAGCACGTCGGCCTTCATGCCCTCGCGCACGCATTGATAGGCGTCGATGAAAATGTCGCGGGACTTGGAATGGTCCACATTGTGATAGCCCAGCTCGAAGGGCGAAACGCCGCGTCCCACGCCGATCTCCAGCCGTCCATGGCTGAGATGATCGAGCATGGCTATCTCTTCGAGGATGCGCAGCGGCGAATAGAGCGTGAGCAGATAGCACAGCGGGCCAAGGCGCATATTCGTCGTCGCGCGCGCCAGCGCGGCGAGGAAGACGGAGGGCGAGGGCGCCATGTTCACCGGCGAGCAATGATGCTCGGCCAGATGCATGCAATAGAAGCCCATCTTGTCCGCGGCGCCATAGAAGGCGAGGCGCTCGTCATAGAGCCTGGCGAGCTGCGCGCCGCCGCGCCCGATATGGTCAAACAAGCCTACCTGCATGTCTCCCCCTCGTGGAACCCACGTTCCTTTGAGTGATTCTCGCGCGACGTCTGCGCGTCGCGTCGGATCGATTATGCCGTCCAAAATATCCGTGTTTCAGAGCCACGGAAAGCGCATCTTCGCAACGTCCGCGCGTTCGTCTGTGCGGAACGCGCCATTCCGCTTTACGGCGTGCGCCCCTCCTTGAAGAAAGCGCGGGCGGCGCGCAATTCCTCCATGTAATCGACGAGCCCGTCCGCCATCGAAAAGGCGGGCGCCCAGCCCAGTTGCGCGGCGATGCGCGACACGTTCATGGCGTGGGCCTTTGATTTGGGCGGATGGTCGGGCGTGATCTCGAACCGCGCCGCAGGATTGATCGCCTGCAGGCTGGCGGACAAGTCTTCGAATGTGGTCACATAGCCGTTGCCGACGTTGAACGCGTCGTCGCGCGGCATGGGCGCTGTGGCGGCCGCATGCAGCGCGCGGCCGAGATCCTTCCAATGAATATATTCATTGGCGAGGGTCTGCGATTGCGGCACCTGCACGCTTTTGCCGTCCATGGCGGCCTCGACCATCGTCTGCATTTTCATGCCGCCCGAAGAGCCGGCGGCGAAATGGCCGAAGCCATAGACATTGGCCGGGCGCATCATGATCAATTCGAATTTGTAATGGTCGGCGTAGGCTTCGAGGATCAGTTCTTTCGCGGCCTTGTAATTGCCATAGCCGCGGCGCGCGCCGCGCGGAAAATCCTCCGGCACATTGGCGCTGACGGGACGGCGCGAATCATAGACGCCCATGGTGGAGACGTGAACGAGGCGCTTCACGCCGGTCAGGCGCACGGCCTCGGCCACATTGCGCGTGCCGCCGAGATTGATGTCGAAGGCCGCGAACAGCGAATCCTGCACGCGCGAGCCGATGAGGCCGGCCGAATGCAGCACGGTCTCCGCCTTGTGGCGCTGGATCGCGTCGATCAGCGCAGGCATGTCGCGCACGTCCGCGCGCAATTGGCTCCAGCCCTGCGGGCCCAGCTTGAAGCGCAGGTAATCTTCGCGCGGGGCGGGATCCATGAAGATCACGCGCTCCCCCGCCGCAATCGCCTCGCGCGCGAAAGCCGCGCCCACCAGGCCTGCGCCCGTCACCAGAACCGTCATGCGTCTCCTCCTGTCGATTGAGGACAGATGAGGGGCTGCGCGCCGGCGCGTCAAGCGGCCGGGCCAAGGCTTGAACCTCAGGGGCGCCTCGCCTATCGTCCGGCCTGCGCGTCGGTCCAGCGACGCCGGGAGGAGAGATCATGCAGTCCCATATTCGCGTCGGCGCCCTGTTCGGGTTTGGCTTATGCGCGGCTTTCGCCGCGCCTGCCCTGGCGCAGGCGCCTTCGTTCGAAGGCAAGACGATGCGCATCGTCGTGGGCTTCGCGCCCGGCGGCGGGTATGACGCCTATGCGCGCGTGCTCTCGCGCCACATGGGCGCGCATCTGCCGGGCAAGCCGTCGATGGTGGTTGAGAACATGCCGGGCGCAGGCTCGCTCACCGCTGTGCGCTGGCTCGACGGTCCCTCGCCCAAGGACGGCACGGCGCTCGTCGCCTTCAACCCCGGCCTCATCACGCAATCGATTCTCGAGCCGGAGAAAATCGGCAACGTCAATTTCCTGAACTACGCCTGGATCGGCAATATGGCCCGAGATCAGCGCGTCTGCTACCTGTGGGCCGACAAGGGCGTAAAGACCTTTGACGATTTCCGCGCCCGCAAGGGCTGGAACTTCGGCACCACGGGCGTGGGCGTCGCCAATTGGGTGAATTTCCGCACGCTGCAGGGCCTTTTCGGCGTCGACATGAAAATCATCACCGGCTTTCGCGGCTCGGGCGACCAGCGCATCGCCATCGAGCGCGGCGAGGTGGACGGCGATTGCGGCTCCTGGTCTTCGATCTCGGAAGATTGGGTGAAGAACAATCGCATCGCGCCCGTCATCAAGCTCTCGAAGGAATTGCCGCCCGACGCGCCGACCGATGTGCCTTACGCGCGCGATCTCCTGAAGAGCGACGAGGATCGCCGCGTGCTCGACGTCATCAATGGCGCGGGCGAAATCGGGCGTCCCATCATCACGGCCCGGCAGACGCCGCCGCAGACGCTCGCCGTTCTGCGCAAGGCCTTCGACGCAGCCCTCGCCGACAAGGGCGCGCAGGAAGAAGCCGCCAAGCTGCGCCTGCCGCTGCAGCCCATGACCGCGCAGGAAGTGGAGAAGGAGCTGAAGGAGATTTACGCCGCGCCTGAAGCCGCCGTGAAACGCGCGCGCGCCATCACCGCCGAATAGGCCGGTTGCGAAGATATCAGGAAGGCGGGGCGCGCGCGCTCCGCCTTTTTCGTGCGCGCGCGGCGCCTAGCGCGCGGCCGCGTCCGGCAGGATGATGCCGCGCAGACGCTCGACGACCGCCTCGGGCGCCGCCAGCACGCGCTCCACGACTTTCTGCAATTCCGCGCCCCCGATCGGATTCAGCTCCAGCCCGACCTTCTGCGCCTCGTCGAGAAATTCGGCGTCCTTCATCGTGGCGTCGAACGCCGCGCGCAGGGCCGTCACGCGGTCCGCCGGCGTGTTGGGCGTCGTGAACAGCGGGCGGCCGATGGTCTCGCCGGAGGTGAGAAGATCCAGCGTCAGGCGGTCTTCCTCGTTTTTGGCGAGATCGCGCGCCAGCGGCACGTCGCGCCCCATATAAGCGGAGATATTGGGATCCTTGCGGTCGCCGAGCTGGATGAGCAGCGTCACCTTCTTGTTGGCGAGCCAGTCGCGCCGCGTCGATTGCAGCGTGGACCAGCTGAACTGGCCCTTGCCGTCCACTTCGCCGCGCTCCATCGCAAGGTCGATGTCATTGCCGCCGGGATAGCCGGAGATGATCTTGAACTTCGCGCCGAGAATCTGGTTGAGCGCCATGGGATATTGCGAGGTGACGTTCGGGCCGGTGGCGCCCACGGTGACCTCGCGCGCCTGCGCGTCCGCGAAAGTGCGCACGCCGCTGCCCGCCCATACGCCGATCGTGCTCACGCTGCTGATCGGGTTGCCGATCCAGTGAAAGGCGCGCACGTCGAATGTGGCGTTGGGGTCGCGCATCGCCTGTTGCAAGGGAATGCTCTGGCCGACCGTGGCGAGCTGCGTGCCGTCTTGCGGGGCGGCGGCGTACATATGCTGGGCGGCGCGGAAACTGCCGGCGCCGGGCATCTGCCGCGCGATGACTTTCGGCTGGCCGGGAATGTGGCGCCCCATATGGCGCGTCACGGTGCGGGCGTAGAGGTCGAACCCGCCGCCCGCGGAAAAGCCGATGTTCACGCTCAGCGACTTGCCCGCATAGAACTCAGCCGGCGTTTGCGCCTGCGCGCTTAGCGAGGCCGCAGCGAGAGCGAGAATCGATGCGCCTGCGCCCTTCAGGCGCGCGCGCGCGGGTCGAGCCCTGGTCATGTCGTCCTCCCATGGGCCGCTTGTGCGGCTTGTTCGAATCGTCAGGCAGCGACGGCCTTTTTCTGCGGCGTGCGGTCGCGGAAATAGGGGAGGATCTCCTCCGCCACCGCGATCTGGTTTTCCCGCGCCATCGCATGGGGCATCGTGCCGAACTGGGTCTTGGTGAGCGAGATGTTGAAGCCGGCGAGATCCTGATATTCGGCGAGCTTTTCGCGCACCGTGTTCGGGCTGCCGACGATCACGATGCCTCGCGCGATCATGTCCTCCGCCGTCTGATAGGCGGATTTGTAGGATTTGATGGCGCGCACGCGCTTGATGGATTCGATCGAACTATAGCCCGGCGGCGACATCATGGTCGGGTTCTTCGACAGGAAGACGTTGATGTAGCTTTCCAGATGCGGGCGCGCGAGCGCGAGCGCCTTCTCGTCGGTCTCGGCCACGAAAATGGCGTTCGACCAGGCGAGCTGGTCGTCGCTCGCCTGATAGCCGCACTTCTCCGCTTCTTCGCGAAACAGCGCGAAGGTCTTGGCCACCGCCTCGATGGGCGCCAGCGTCTGGCAATAGGTGTAGCGGCGCTTGGCCACCCAGCTGATGGTCGACAGCGAGCCCGACGAGGGAATGAAAATGCGCGGATGCGGTTTCGAATAAGGCGTCGGCCAGGGGTTCACATATTTCAGTTTGAAATGCTTGCCCTCGAAGGTGAAGGGGCCGGGGCGCGTCCATGATTGCATGATGAGGTCATGAGCTTCGTCGAAACGCTCGGCGGAATCGGCCGGGTTCATGCCCATGGTGTGATATTCGACGCCGATCCCGCGCACGAAGCCGCCGATGAATCGCCCGCGCATGAGATTGTCGAGAATCGCGAATTCCTCGGCGATGGTGAGCGGATTGTTCACCAGCGGCAGCGCGCGGCCGAGCACCGCAAGCGAGCCTTTCTTGATGCTGCGCGCCAGCGCGCCGGCGAGCACGCCGGGCGTGGGCATGATGCCATAGGCCGTTTGATGGTGCTCGTTCACCACAACGCCGTCGAAGCCCAGCTCGTCGGCGAATTCGAGCTGGTCGAGATATTCGTGATAGAGCTGCGCGCCCTTCTCCGGGTCGTAATGCTTGTTGGAGAACGTGAGCCACGCGGTGCCGTTCGCCCTGATCGCATCGAGATCGGCGTGGGCGTAGGGCATGAGATGGAAATTGAAGATCTGCATCGGCTTGCGATCCTATGCGTTGAGGAAAGACGCCAGCGCCGCGTGCAGCGCCTCGGGCTGTTCGATATGCGGATGATGGCCGCAGGCCTCGATGATCTTCGCCTGCGCGCCGGGAATGAGCCTGCGCCATTCCTGCGCATGGGCGGGCGCGAGAAAGGCGTCGTCGGCGCCCCAGACGATGGTGGCGGGCACGCGCGCCCGGTGCAGCCATTTGCGCAGATGCGGATCGTACCAGCGCGGGCTCCACGCGAGTTTCGCCGTGGTCACCTTGCTTTGCAGGCGCAGGTCTTCGCTTTCGGGCGTCACGCGCGCCTCGCGCCAGCGGGCGCCCAGCGCCTTGTCGTGGAAGAGATCGTCGAACAATTGCTCGTCGGTGCGCAGGAACACGTCGAGCGGCTCCGCGCCCGGCAGGTAAAGGCCGGAGGGGGCGACAAGCGCCAGCGCGGCGAGGCGGCTGCAATCGCGGGCGGCGAGTTCGGCGGCGGCCCATCCCCCCATCGACAGGCCCAGCAGGCGCACGTTCTTGAGGTCGAGCGCGTGGATCAGCTCAAGATGGAAATTGGCGAGGTCGGCGATCCGCTCCAGCCATTCGGGCGCCGGCAGGCCGGAAAAGCCGGGATGGGCGGGCAGCAGCACGTCATGGGTCTGCGCGAGCCGGTCATAGAAGGGCAGCCAGCCTTCCACATTGCTCGCCCCCTGCAGGATCAGGAGCGGCGCGCCGCGGCCCGCGCGCAGCAGGGGCGTGTCCACGCCGCAGAGGTTCAAGGTGGTCGGCGCAGGCCCCATGGAGCGGCTTCCTCGCGTTTCTTCTAACGGCGCAGTTGATTTGCTTTTTATTTTGGCTAGCCTATTTCCGTTGTCAAACGAACAATTGGCGTTCCAGCCAACGAAACGACAGGATTGATCCATGGGAGAGGTGAGGCGCCCTTTCGCGAAGGCGATCGCGGTTTTGCGCTGGTTGATCGAGGCGGGCGACGGCGCGCATGGCGTGCGTGAGATCTCCGCTGCGATGGGGGCTCCGGTCACGACCACCCATCGCGCCTTGATCGCCCTGCTGCAGGAAG
>CAIXDD010000059.1 GCA_903918155.1 uncultured Hyphomicrobiales bacterium | reverse complement strand
CCCGAAAGGCCCGTCAAGCCATGGGCCGGCTCCCACAGCCGGCGCGCAAAGGAGGTTTGCAAGCGGCGCTTGCGGCGGGCCTGCGCGCGCGGCGGCGCGCACTTGTTTGCGCGGGCGCCTTTCGCCATGATCGCCGAAATCGAAACCCGGCGGAGGGACATGCGCATGGTGGGAATGGACGTCAACGCGGCCTGCAGCGTGCGCGACAAGGTCGTCATCGTCACCGGAGGCGGCACGGGCATCGGCAAGGTCTATAGCGAGCGGCTCGCGCAGGCGGGCGCGCGGGTCGTGCTAGCCGATATCGCAGATGATGCGGCTCAGGCGGTCGCGCGGTCGATCCGCGGGTCAGGCGGTCAGGCGCTGGCCTTTCCCACCGACGTCACCGATCCGCAGGCGGTGCAGGTCATGGTGGAGGGCGCGATCGCCGCCTGGGGGCGGATCGACGCGCTGATCAATAACGCCTCGCTGATGAGCGTCCTGCCGCGCGGCGAATGGTTCCGCATTCCGCTGGAGGAATGGGACCGCGTGATGGAGGTCAATCTGAAGGGGATGTTCATCTGCTGCCGCGCCGTCTATCCGCATATGAAGGCTCAGGGCGGCGGGCGCATCGTCAACATTTCCTCCTCGCGCATCTGGGCGGGCAATCCCAATCGCCTGCATTACACGACGTCGAAGGCGGGCGTGATCGGCCTCACCCGGGCGCTCGCGCGCGAAGTCGGCGACGACGGGATCGGCGTCAACGCCATTACGCCCGGCTTCACCGAGAGCGAAACGCAGATGGCGACCTCATCGTCGAATTACGTGGCGGGGCGCGCGAGAGACCGCTGCTTCAAGCGTCCGCAATTTCCCGACGACCTTGTGGGCGCGGTCTTCTTCCTCATCTCCGACGCCAGCGCCTTCATCACGGGGCAAACATTGAACGTGGACGGCGGACAAGCCATGCATTGACGGGCCGCAAAGCGGCGCGCAGGGACTGGAGGGGCTGAATCGATCCGCAACGCCCGCCCGGCCGTATCCGTCACAGCGCCGGGCTTGCTTTGCGCCGGACCGGACCTCTCGCCCCGGCCGGCTCATCGGCCCGTGACTCACCTTATCGCCACAGGATCTGCGCGTGGGATCGATCTTGCCGTCACCGAAGAAAAGCCTCGCAGGGACTGGCCTGGCAGGGACTGGCCTGGCAGGGACTGGCCTGGCAGGGACTGGCCTGGCAGGGTCGGGCCTCGCATGGGCGGGTCTGGCGGGCGCGGGGCTCGTCGCGCTGGCGCTCGCCCGGGTCGATGGGCGCACGAGCCTTCTGTGGCTCGCAGGCTGCGCGCTCGGCTATGCGGTGGTCTGCGCCTCGGTGAGTTTCGCGGGCGCCTTCCGCGCCTTGTTCGCGGAGGGGCGCGGCGTGGGCTTGCGCATGCAGGCGATCATGCTGGGGCTGGGGGCGAGCCTGTTCCTGCCCGCCCTCGCGCTGGGGACGATCGGCGACCAGCCTCTGCGCGGCTTCGTCTTTCCCGTCGGTCTGGCGCTAGCGCTCGGCGCTTTCCTGTTCGGCGTCGGCATGCAGCTCGGCGGGGGCTGCGCCTCGGGCGCGTTGTGCGCGGTGGGCGGCGGACAGGGCCTGCGCATGTGGGCGACCCTGATCGCCTTCGTCGGCGGCGCGACCTTCGCCGCCTATGACGTCGAACGCTGGTCGCAATGGCCAGCCCTGCCGCCGATCTCCCTGCCCGACCGGCTGGGAACGCCGGGCGCATGGCTTGCGAGCCTTGGCGCGGTCGCGCTTTTGTGGGCGGCCTCCGTTCTCGTCGAACGCCGCCGGCGCGGCGAGGTCGAGCCGCTTGTCTGGCGCAGGGCGCCCGGCGGGGGCTGGCCGCTCGTCTGGGGCGCCGTCGCGCTCGCGCTGCTGAACTTCGCCACGCTGCTCATCGCCGGCCGGCCCTGGGCGATCACCGCCGCCTTCCCCCTGTGGGGCTCCAAGGCGCTGGAGGCGCTGACGCTCGCCGATCCGGCCTTCTGGCCCTTCTGGGAGGACCCCACCCGCACGGAGGCCTTTCTGCGCCCCGTCTGGCTCGACCGCACTTCGCTGATGGACGCCGGCATGATCCTGGGCGCGGCGCTGGCCGCTCTGTCGCGCGGGCGGCCCGCCGATTTCAGCCTGCCAGCCCTGCGCCCGCTGGCGGCGGCCGTGCTGGGCGGCGGCCTGCTGGGCTATGGCGCGACGATCGGCTCGGGCTGCAACATCAGCGCCTATTTTAGCGGCTTCTCCAGCGGAAGCCTGCATGGATGGGTCTGGATTTTCCCCGCGCTGGCGGGCAATTGGCTGGGCCTGCGGCTGCGCCCGGCCTTCGGCCTGTCGGAGAAATAGCAAGAAACGTCTGTGAAACTACATAATTGACATGACGGACTCGATAAATTAAAGTCGGCCCAGTTCCATAGAGGCGGTTGAATGATGTCTCTTCGCACCCTGTCCCTTCCGCTCGCCCTTGCGGCGGGTCTTCTGTCCAGCCTGCCCGCGCTTGCGCAAGCCCCAGCCAGCCCTGCCCCAGCCAGCCCTGCGCCCGCCAGCCCTGCGCCCGCCAGCCCTGCCCCCGCCGCCCCCGCCCCGGCGCCCGCCGCCGGCAAGGCCCAATTGGCGCAGGAAAGCTGCATCGGCTG
>CAIXDD010000058.1 GCA_903918155.1 uncultured Hyphomicrobiales bacterium | reverse complement strand
GCGCCCGCGCGCGGGAGCGGCTGGCCGCAGCGCGGCCGCGCGCGCCTCGAAACATCGCGGCAGGCCCATCGGCGCGCGCCCCGGCGATCCGCGCAGCGGCGCCCGCCTCGCCCTGCTCGACACATTGCGCGCCGCAGCGCCGATGCAGGCGATCCGCCGAAAGCTGACGCCGCAGGCGCCCGCGAAAATCCTCGTGCGGCGCGAAGACTTCCGCATCACCCGCTTTCGCGAGCGCCGCCGCGTCGCCACTATTTTCGTCGTCGACGCGTCAGGCTCGGCCGCGCTGCATCGCCTGGCGGAAGCCAAGGGCGCCGTGCAGCATCTGCTCGCGGAATGTTACGTGCGGCGCGACGAAGCCGCGCTGATCGCCTTTCGCGGGCGCAGCGCGGAGCTTCTGCTCGCCCCCACGCGCTCGCTCGCGCGCGTGCGCAAATCGCTCACGCGCCTGCCCGGCGGCGGGGGAACGCCGCTGGCCGCCGGCGTGCGCATGGCGCAGGAGCTGGCGCAACAGGTGACGCGCAAGGGCGACGTGCCCGTGCTCGTTTTTCTCACCGACGGACAGGCCAATGTCGCGCTGGACGGCGCCGGCGACCGCGCGAAGGCGGATGCGGACGCCAGAACCTGCGCGCAGGCGCTGAGGCAGACGGGTTGCGCGTGTCTGGTGGTGGACACCTCGCCGCGCCCGCAGCCGCGCGCCGCCGCGTTCGCGCAGGCGCTTGGCGCGCGCTACCTGCCGCTGCCCGCCGCCGATGCGCAGCGCTTGTCGAAAGCCGTGCAGGCCGCGCTCTGATCTTTCACGGCCAGCGCACGCGCGGGGGCATGGAGGAGAGGATCGACTCGACGTTGCCGCCCGTCTTGAGGCCGAAAATCGTGCCGCGGTCGTAGAGCAGGTTGAACTCGACATAGCGCCCGCGCCGCACGAGTTGCTCCTCGCGGTCTGCGGCCGTCCATTCCCGCGCGAGATTGCGCCGCACGAGTTTGGGATAGACGTCTAGAAAAGCCTCGCCCACCGCGCGCGTGAAGGCGAAATCCGCCTCCCAGCCGCTGTTATGCGCATCGCCCGCGCTGTTCAGCCAATCGTAGAAAATCCCGCCGATCCCGCGCGGCTCGTTGCGATGGGGCAGATGGAAATAGTCGTCGCACCACGCCTTGAGCTTGGGATAATCGGCCACGCCCGCATGGGCCTCGCAGGCACCGCGCAGGGCGGCGTGGAAATCCAGCGTGTCGGGATGATCTTGCGTGCGCGCGCGCTCGAGCACGGGCGTCAAGTCCGCGCCGCCGCCAAACCAGGCTTTCGAGGTGACGACGAACCGCGTGTTCATATGCACGGCGGGCACGTTGGGATTCCACGGATGGATGATGAGCGAAAGGCCCGAGGCCCAGAAGCGCGGATCGGAATCGGCGCCGGGAATCTGCTTGGCGAATTCGGGCGCGAAAGTTCCATGCACCGTGGAGCAATGCACGCCGGCCTTTTCGAAGACGCGGCCGGCGAGCATCGCCATCGTGCCCCCGCCGCCCGGCGCGCCGCTATGGTCGGTGCGCGTCCAGGGCTTTTTCACGAAACGTCCGGGCGCGCCCGCCGGCGCCTCCGGATCGAACGGGCCGACGCAAGAATCCTCGACAGACTCAAGCGCGGCGACGATGCGCCCCTGCAGCGCCTCGAACCACGCGCGGGCCTGCTGTTGGCGCTTTTCCAACGTTTCGTCCGCAGCTGCGCTCATTCCAAGTTTCCTTCCTGCTTCGGCGCGCATGCTAACCACGACGACGGCGCGCGGAGCAAGCGCTCCCTTCGGCTCAGGCGAGCGCGCGCCATGCGAGCGCGACGGAGGCGCCCGCGAGCGTGGCGAAGGTGAGCGCCATGCCGCTGACGCGCAGGCGGAAGTCCTCTTGTTCCTGCGACACGCCATAGGCGTGCAGGGCGCGCCCCGCCAGCAGCGCAAGGCACAGGCCGTGCACGAGCGCCCCATGCGCGCCCTGCATCTCCGCCATCAGGATCAGGAGGAGCGCCAGAGGCGCATATTCGGCGAAATTGGCGTGCACGCGCATGGCCCGTTCGAGCCGTTTGCTCGCGCCCGCCCCGATCGCCACGCGCTCCGCGCCGCGCACGCGGATCACGCGCACGGACAGCCAGATGAAAACCAGCGCCAGAAGCGCCGCGTAGACTGGAACGATCTTGATCATGCAACGCCCCCTGCGAGCCGTGAATCCCGGCGCGCGAGCATTGACCGGGGCCGTGGGAAAGTCCACGTTTCCGCCCGCAAGGAGCGCCCCGTGACCAAGCCAGACGTGCTTTCCCTCGCCCGCGACCTGATCCGCTGCCCCTCCGTGACGCCGGAAGACGCCGGCGCGCTGGGGCTGATCGAACGCGTGCTGGGCGCGGCGGGGTTCCGCACGCAGCGCCTGCGCTTTTCGCAGGAGGGCTATCCCGACACCGACAATCTCTACGCCCGGATCGGGACGAGCGCGCCCTGCCTCCTGTTCGCCGGCCATACGGACGTGGTGCCGCCCGGCGATTCGGCTGCCTGGCGGTTCGATCCCTTCTCCGCCGAAATCGCCGAGGACATGCTTTGGGGCCGCGGCGCCGTGGACATGAAGGGCGGGCTGGCCGCCGCCATCGCGGCGACGCTGGCGTTTCTGGAGGCGGGCGGATTGAAGAGCGGCTCCATCGCCTTCCTCATCACCGGCGACGAAGAGGGGCCGGCGGTCAATGGCACGCCCAAGCTTCTCGAATGGGCGCATGCGCAGGGCGAGCGCTTCGACCATTGCATTCTGGGCGAGCCGACCAATCCCGACGCGCTGGGGGACATGATCAAGATCGGCCGGCGCGGCTCGCTGTCGGGCTCCCTCGCGGTCGAGGGCAAGCAGGGCCATGTGGGCTATCCCCATCTGGCCGACAATCCGGTTCATCACATCCTGCGCCTGTGCGCCGCTCTCAAGGCCAAGCCGCTCGACGCGGGCACGCCCCATTTCGACCCGTCCAATCTGGAGATCACCTCCATCGACGTGGGCAATGGGGCCGTCAATGTGATCCCGGCCCGCGCGCGGGCGCAGTTCAACATTCGTTTCAATGACTTGTGGACGCCCGAGACGCTCAGTGCGGAAATCGCCGCCCGGCTGGCGGCCGTCGCCGGCGGCGCCCGCTACGCCCTCGCCTTCCAGCCCACCAATGCGCTCGCCTTCCTGACGCAGCCGGGCCCCTTCGTGGATCTGTTCGCCGCGGCGGTGGAGGCGCAGACCGGCCGCCGGCCGGCGCTCTCCACCACGGGCGGCACGTCGGATGCGCGCTTCATCTGCAAATATGCGCAGGTGCTGGAGTTCGGCCTCGTCGGCCAGACCATGCATGCGGTGGACGAGCGCACCGCCGTGGCCGATCTGCATGGGCTGGAGGCCATCTACCGCCGCGCGCTCGGCGCCTATTTCGCATAGACTTTCGCGTGCGTGGCGAGCGGGGACGCAAAATGCTATGCGCTTCGGCTTGAGGTCGGCCAACCATGATCGAACCGGACGGGACGCAGGATGGGACGTTTATCGACGCATGTTCTGGACACCCATTCAGGCCGGCCGGCCGATGGCGTGGCGATCGACCTTGTCGCGTTTGACGGCGGCGCCGAGCGCGCCGTCAAAAGCGTGCGCACCAATGCGGACGGGCGGACCGACGAGCCGCTTCTGACCGGCGCCCTGCCGTGCGGGGTTTATGAATTGCGCTTCCACATCGGCGATTATTTCCGCCGGCGCGGCGTCGCGCTCGCGCAGCCCGCCTTTCTCGACGTGGCGGTGGTGCGCTTCGGCCTTGCGGAGACGGACGGCCATTATCACGTTCCGCTGCTGGCCACGCCCTGGTCCTATTCCACCTATCGGGGCTCGTGATGTCCTATCCGCGCGATCTCGTCGGCTATGGCGCGCAGCCCCCCCATGCGGATTGGCCGCGCGGCGCGCGCATCGCCGTGCAATTCGTGATCAATTACGAAGAAGGCGGCGAGAACAACATTCTGCACGGCGACGCCGCCTCCGAAGCCTTTCTGTCGGAGATCGTGGGCGCGCAGCCCTGGCCCGGCCAGCGCCACATGAATATGGAATCGATCTACGAATATGGCGCGCGCGCGGGCTTCTGGCGCCTGCATCGCCTGTTCGCCGAGCGCAAGGCGCCCGTCACCGTCTTCGCCGTCGCCACCGCCCTGCAGCGCAATCCGCAGGCCGTGGCCGCGATGAAAGAGGCCGGCTGGGAAATCGCGAGCCACGGGCTTAAATGGATCGACTACAAGGATTTCGCGCCCGCTGACGAGCGCCGCCACATCGCCGAGGCGATCCGCCTGCACGAAGAGGTCGTCGGCGAACGCCCGCTCGGCTTTTATCAGGGCCGCACTTCGGCCGACACGCTGGCGCTGACGATGGAGGAGGGCGGCTTCCTCTATTCGGCCGATTCCTACGCCGACGATCTTCCCTATTGGGTGGACGGGCCGCAGGGGCCCCATCTGATCGTGCCCTATACGCTCGACGCCAACGACATGCGCTTCG
>CAIXDD010000057.1 GCA_903918155.1 uncultured Hyphomicrobiales bacterium | reverse complement strand
GCATTGACCCAGACGAGCTTGCCGGCGGCGTCGCGCATCCAGGCCGCGCCGGGGGCGGCGTCGAGAAGGGCGCGGAAGGATTCGGCCTCGGCGCCGGCGCGCGCGCAGCGCTCGCGCACCTGCGCCAGTTCGAGCCGGTCGCCCGAGACGTCGCGGAGGCGCAGCACCGCCCGCCCGCCCACGGCGCGCCCCTCGGCCTCCACATGGGCGCCGGCCAGCGTGGCCAGCGACAGGCGGAAGCTCTCGCCGCGCGCGCGCAGCCGCGCGACGCAGGACTCCAGCTGGGCCGCGGGCTCGCCGGCGAGCCAGGCGCCGAAGGCGAGCGGGCTGCGGCCGGAGCCGGGCTCGGCCACGAGCGCGAGATCGCCTTGAATGTCGGGCTCCTCGTCCGCCGCGCCCCAGGCGATCATGATCTGGCGGTCGACGGCGAGAAAGGCGTTGGCGCGGTCGAGGGCGGCGCGCGCGGCGGCCAGTTCGGCCCGCGCATCGCGCGCCTTCGCGCCCGCGCCGCGCCGGCGCATGAGATGGACCAGCGAGGCGAGGGCGCAGCCGGCCACGCCGAGCGCGAACAGGCTGAAGCCCAGGACGACGGAGGAGGAAGGGCCCTCGAAGGGCGCAGCGCCCTCGGCGCGGGCGACGAGCGGCCACAAGACCGCAAGCGGCAAGGCGGCGAGGGGCAAGGCGGCGAGGGACGAGAGCGCGAGAGGCGAGATTGCGCGGATCGGCGTCAGCGCGCTGGCGCCTGCGAGGGCGCGGCGCAAGCCGATGCGCGGAGATCCGCCGTTTCCGGGGGCAGAATCCCGCATCGGCGTTCCGTGAGGAACGCTGCCCAAGCGCCGCCGCAAGTCCATGCTCAGGTGGTCCCCAGTGTCAGTTCGCATCGCGCGTCGGCTTGGCCTCCCGATGCGCGAATCACTCCACCATATCTTCGCCAGCGCAGGCTGAGGAGTGGTTAATCAAAATGAAACGCCTCCGGAGGGGTCCGGAGGCGTTTTTTTAGTCGAATGGCCGGTCTGGAGGCGGGACGGGCCCGCCTCCGGCGGGATCAATAGCGATAATGATCGGGCTTGTAGGGGCCCTGCTCGGGCAGGCCGAGATATTGGGCCTGCTGGTTGGTTAGCTTGGTAAGGCGGACGCCGATCTTGTCCAGATGGAGGGCGGCGACCTTCTCGTCGAGATGCTTGGGCAGGGTGTAGACCTTGCGGGCGTATTGGCCCTGCTTGGTCCACAGCTCGATCTGCGCGAGCGTCTGGTTGGTGAAGGAGGCCGACATCACGAAGGAGGGATGGCCGGTCGCGTTGCCGAGGTTCACCAGGCGGCCTTCCGACAGCAGGATGATGCGCTTGCCGTCGGGGAACTCCACCTCGTCGACCTGCGGCTTGATGTTGTTCCACTTGAGATTCTTGAGGCCGGCGACCTGAATCTCGGAGTCGAAATGGCCGATGTTGCAGACGATGGCGCGATCCTTCATGGCGCGCATGTGATCGAGGGTGATCACGTCGACATTGCCGGTGGCGGTGACGAAAATGTCGGCGCGCGGAGCGGCGTCCTCCATCGTGGTCACTTCATAGCCTTCCATCGCCGCCTGCAGCGCGCAGATGGGATCGATCTCGGAGACGAGCACGCGGCAGCCCGCGTTGCGCAGCGAGGCGGCGGAGCCCTTGCCCACGTCGCCGAAGCCCGCGACCATGGCGACCTTGCCCGCCATCATCACGTCGGTGCCGCGGCGGATGCCGTCCACCAGCGATTCCTTGCAGCCGTAGAGATTGTCGAACTTCGACTTGGTGACGGAATCGTTCACGTTGATGGCCGGCCACAGGAGCGAGCCGTCCTTCTCCATATTGTAGAGGCGATGCACGCCCGTGGTGGTCTCTTCCGACACGCCCTTGATGGCCTCGCCGTTGCGGGCGTACCAGCCGGGGCTGGACTTCAGGCGCTTCTTGATGGCCGCGAAGAGGATCTCCTCCTCCTCATTGCCGGGCTTGTCGAGGAAGGCGACGTCGCCCTTCTCGGCGCGCATGCCCAGATGGATGAGCATGGTGGCGTCGCCGCCGTCGTCGAGGATCATGTTCGGCGTGCCGCCGTCGGCCCATTCGAAGATCTTGTGGGTGTACTCCCAGTAATCCTCGAGGCTCTCGCCCTTGATCGCGAAGACCGGCGTGCCGGCGGCCGCGATGGCGGCGGCGGCGTGGTCCTGCGTCGAATAGATGTTGCACGAGGCCCAGCGCACGTCGGCGCCCAGCGCCTTCAGCGTCTCGATGAGCACGCCGGTCTGGATGGTCATGTGCAGCGAGCCGGCGATGCGGGCGCCCTTGAGCGGCTGGCGGGCGCCATATTCGGCGCGCGTCGCCATGAGGCCGGGCATTTCGGTCTCGGCGATGGCGAGCTCCTTGCGGCCCCAGTCGGCGAGCTTGATGTCGGCGACGGCGTAATCGGTATGAGCGGTCATGGGAAATCCCGAATCTTGGAAACGGACAGAATGATCCGGATGGGCCTATAGCAGCCCCCCGCCCCCGGCGCAAGGCCGGTATAAAGATTTCTTTATGTCGCGCCGGCGTAAGCCCAATCTTGTTCTAAGCAATAGATTTATTGTTTAGTCTAAGTTAGGCTATGTCCGAAAAAGGCGATCCCACGGGGCGGGCATGAGCCGGCTGATTATCGACAAGTATTTGAACAATCTTTCGGATTTGAAGCGCTTTTCCGGGAAGACCAAGGAAACGGTGGTCCGGGAGGCCTTCAAGGATCTCCTCAAGGACTACGCCCGCTCGCGCGATCTCGTTTTCATCGCCGAACACGACCTTCCCAAGCAAGACGGCAAGCCCCGCACCGTCGACGGCGCCCTGCTCTACGATGTCCGCCTGCCGTTCGGATATTGGGAGGCCAAAGACGAGGCGGACGACCTCGACCGAGAGATCGAGATCAAATTCCGGAGGGGCTATCCACGCGACAACATCATTTTCGAGGACAGCCAGACCGCCGTTCTTTTCCAAAACGGGAACGAGGTGATTCGCTGTCCCGTCGGGGACGTCGCGCGGCTGGAGCACCTACTAGAACTCTTCTTCAGCTTCGAGCGCCCGGAGATCGGCGAGTTCCGCAAGGCGGTGGGCCAATTCCAGATCGACCTGCCGAACGACCTCGCCGCCTTGCGCGAGATGATCGAAGTCGCACAGGCGAAGAACGCCGCGTTCAGGAAAGCGATAGAAAAGTTCCTCAAGCATGCCAAGGAGACGATCAATCCCTCGGTCACAGCCGAGGACGTGCGCGAAATGCTCATACAGCATATTTTGACGGAAGAAATTTTTTCAAAGGTCTTCGACGAAGACGACTTCCATCGCCACAACAACGTCGCCAAAGAACTCTACGCGCTGGAGGGCCTTTTCTTCAAAGGCGAGCTGAAGAAGAACACGTTACGGGGACTAGAACCCTATTATAACGCGATCCGCGCTACGGCTCACCAAATCAAAAGCCACACCGAAAAACAAACCTTCCTCAAGGTCATCTACGAGAAGTTCTACAAGGTCTACAACCCTAAGGCCGCCGACCGGCTCGGCGTGGTCTATACGCCGCAGGAAATCGTGCGCTTCATGATAGAAAGCGCCGACTGGCTTTGCCAGAAACATTTCGGAAAATCTCTCATCGACCGCAATGTCGAGATACTTGATCCGGCCACGGGCACAGGCACGTTCATTTGCGAAGTGCTGGAGCATTTCCGGGGACAAAAGACGAAGCTCGCCCACAAATACAAAGAGGAGCTGCATGCCAACGAAGTGGCGATCCTCCCCTATTACGTAGCGAACCTGAATATCGAGGCGACCTACGCCGCAATCATGGGACAATACGCCGAGTTTCCGAACTTGTGTTTCGTGGACACGCTGGACAATGTGGCAGGCCTTGGCATCCGTTCAGGCCACCAGCACGATCTCTTCGGCGCATTGTCGGAAGAAAACGTCGAGCGCATCAAGCGTCAGAACAACCGCAAGATCTCCGTCCTGATCGGCAATCCCCCGTATAACGCCAACCAGCAGAACGAGAACGACAATAACAAGAACCGCACCTATCCGAAAATCGACCAGCGCATCAAGGACACGTACATCAAAAAAAGCACGGCGCAGAAGACGAAAGCGTATGACATGTATACGCGCTTTTTCCGATGGGCTTCGGACCGGCTACATGATGACGGAATTTTAGCGTTCGTCACCAACCGGAGCTTCATTGAGAGCCGGACGTTAGACGGTTTTCGAAAATCTGTCGCCGGCGAGTATTCGGAGATTTATGTGGTCGATCTCGGGGGCGACGTTCGCGCCAATCCGAAGCTGTCTGGAACCAAACATAACGTCTTTGGTATCCAGACCGGCGTGGCTATTTCTTTTCTAATCAAGCGCACAACCAAAAAAGACGAAAAATCATGCTCTACAATCTATTACGCCAGACGCCCTGAAATGGAGACTGCAGAGGACAAACTTGCTTCAATCGCTCACACGAAACTTCAAGACCTTGAACTGGAATCTTTGACGCCCGATGAAAAAGGAAACTGGATCAGCGGAGAAGCAAACGATTTTTCTGTTTTTATGCCGCTCGTATCAAAAGAGACAAAAAATGCAAAAAGCTCTTCGTTCGAGCGTGCGATTTTCAAAATGTATTCCTTGGGTGTCGTAACAAATCGGGACGATTGGATGTACGCCGTTTCCAAGTCTGCTCTGGAAGAGAAAGTAAAAGCTTTTATTTGTGTATATAACAATTCAAGAACAGCTATTTCCGAACACAAAAATCGCGACTTTAAATTCTCAGAGAAAAACTATACTCAGGACATAAAATGGACTCGGAATTTAAAAAAGCTTGCTGCCTCAAATCATATAATTACTTTTGATCAGGCCGCCATTCGAGAATCTCTCTATCGACCATATTGCATAAAGAAGATTTATTTTTCTCATGAATTGAATGAGTTTAGGAATCGAATTCCACAGATCTTTCCTCTGCCTGACACGAAGAACAAAGCGATATGCTTCACGACTGGCGGTCGCCTAAACTTCTCCTCGTTTGCAACATCGCAAATTCCATCTCTGACGGTTCTTTCT
>CAIXDD010000056.1 GCA_903918155.1 uncultured Hyphomicrobiales bacterium | reverse complement strand
TTCTCTTTCAAAAGTTCGATGAGGCGTTTCTGCTCTTCAATCAGCGCGTCGATTTTCGCGGTCTCGCGGTCAAGGAAGCGGACAATTGCAGATTGCTCCGCCTCAGGTGGCAGCGGCAAATTAAGGACACTTGCGTCAGCCCACCTGAACTCCGTCGAGCGTTCGCGAATCCCCTTTGCGAGTGAAGCGACGAAACCGCTAAGCGCCATGTATCGAAGCATGCTGCCAAAATAATGAACATCCACTCCAACTTTGGCCGTCGCTACAGAATATACAGGCGTTGCCTTTCCATCTGCGTCAGAAATACCAATAGCACCAGCGAAGGCGTCCATCGCATGAATAACTAAGTCTCCAGCTCGGATGCCCTGATAGCCAATTTCCTTGATCGAATTAGTAAAACCTTCGGTGCGCCTGTTCTCGCGCAGAGTTACCTCGCCATCACGAAATGCGGTGATTATCTTGTCATCATCACGCGGGGGACGCTTTTGTAGAGTAAAAAGATTCTTCAATCTTTTGAGTCGCCAATGAGTGGGTATTTCGCCAACCCACGGCAATCCACTCTCTTTTAAATCTCTGTACAGAGGATATTTGTTCATCCCGCCAGCTCCTCGATCATCGCCTTGATGCGGTCGGTGACCTGCTTCAGCTCCGCGTCGATCTCCTCCAAAGCGCGCGGCGGCTCGAAAACATAGAAATGCCGGTTGAAGGGAATTTCATAACCCGTCTTCGTCTTTTCGTGATCGATCCATGCGTCCGGCGCATGCGGCAGGACTTCGCGCCTGAAATAGGCTTCCACATCTTCCCCCAGCGGCACGTTTTCGGTGTCGCGCAAAGCGCTGTCGGGTTGGGGTTTGCCTTTCTGCTTGCCCTTCGCGCCCAGCACGATCTTTCCGGCCTCGTCGCGCAAGGGCCGCTCCACGGTGATGGTGCGATAGCCGAAATCCTCGTTCTTGAAGATCAGCGACAGGGGGGCGAATTTGATCTTGCCGCCTGCGGGCGCTTTCGGCTCCGCCGCGCCTGTCTCGACGATCTCGCGGCCGATCTCCTTGCCGTGCGCATCGAAAAGCGTGGCGATCCGCGCCTCTGCGAAAGCGCCGAAAAGATGCGTGACGGTCGCGATGTCCTCGTCGCTCATTTCCCTGCGCTTGGAGCCGAGGCTCTTGCGCATTTTGCGCCATAGGGAGGAGGCGTCGATGAGCTGCACCTTGCCCTTGCGCGCAGCCGGCTTTCGGTTGGTCAAAACCCAGACATAGGTGGAAATGCCGGTGTTGTAGAACATATCCGTCGGCAGGCCGATGATGGCCTCCACCAAATCGCTCTCCAGCACATGGCGGCGGATTTCGCTTTCACCTGATCCCGCGCCGCCGGTGAAGAGCGGCGAGCCGTTCAGCACGATGCCGAAGCGGCAGCCGCCGTCCTGCGCGGGGCGCATTTTGGAGGCGAGATGCAGGAGAAAGAGCATGGACCCGTCCGACACGCGCGGCAGGCCCGGCCCGAAGCGGCCGTCAAACCCCTTTTGCTCGTGCTCCTGGCGAACCTCCTTCTCAACCTTTCTCCATTCGACGCCGAAGGGCGGGTTCGCGAGCATGTAGTCGAACTTTTTATGCGCATGGCCGTCGGCGGAGAGCGTGTTGCCGGCGATGATATTGCCGACGTCCTGCCCCTTGATGAGCATGTCGGCCTTGCAGATGGCGTAAGATTCGTCGTTCAGCTCCTGCCCGTGCATGGTGAGCACGGCCCTGCGATTCATGGAGGCGAGATATTCGCCGGCGACCGACAACATGCCGCCAGTGCCCGCCGTGGGGTCGTAGATGGTGCGCACGACGCCGGGCTTGGTGAGCGCGTCGCCGTCCTCGACGAAGAGCAGATTGACCATGAGGCGGATGACCTCGCGCGGGGTGAAATGCTCACCCGCCGTCTCGTTGGAGATTTCCGCGAACTTGCGGATCAGCTCTTCGAAGACGAGGCCCATTTCGGCGTTGCCGATCTTGTCGGGATGTAGATCGATCCCCGCGAATTTCTCCGTGACCTTGTAAAGCAGGTCTTTTTTGGCGAGGCCGTCTACGATCTCAGCGAATTTGAAGCGCTCGAAAATATCGCGAACCGACTCCGAAAAGCCGTGAACATAGGCGTCGAGATTTTCGCGGATGTGATCTTGATCGCCGACGAGCTTTTTCATGTCGAGCGACGAGATGTTGAAGAAGCTCTGCCCCGCCTTGCGCAGGAGGAACTGCTCCGGGTTGAGCCCCGCCTTGGTCTTGTTCGCATGTTCGGCTAGCACGGCCGCCTTCGTGCCCTCCA
>CAIXDD010000055.1 GCA_903918155.1 uncultured Hyphomicrobiales bacterium | reverse complement strand
CGCGCGCATGTCCCACGCCACGGCCAGCCCCAGCGCGCGCGCCAGCGCCGCCCCGTCGCCGATCTGCACCGTCAGGCGCCGGGCGGGGCGATGCAGGACCGTCTGTCCGTGGAAGCCCACGAGGTCCACGCTCGCGCGGTCGATGGCGTGATGCGCCAGAAACGCCTGCACGGCCTGGGCGTGGCGGGCCACGATCATGCGCTCCGCCGGCGCCAGCGCGCCGGGCCGGGCGGTCCGGTCCGTGAGCGAAGCCGCCTCCGCCAGAGCCGCGCGCAAAAGCGCGCCGTCCTCGTCCGAATAGGGCTGGAAGCCGGTCGGCCCCGGCCTGATCGCCCGCTCGCCGTCGGTCTCCACGAGCGCGACGTCCACGCCGTCCATGGATGTGCCGGACATGAGGCCAATGGCGCGAACGAGAGGCATGAAGCGGAATTCCGGGTTGCGGGTCTCCAAGCCATACCATGGGCGGGCGGCGCGCGGCTGTCGCCAAAGGGATACGGGGGCGCGAATTCCCGCGCGCGGCCTTTCTGGACCCGGCGGCCCGGCACGCGCTAAACAGGCGGCGCGATTCCGAACACGCGCAGCAGAGGCTTCTCCATGTACGACATCCGCTGGATCCGCGAGAACGAAGCCGTCTTCGAGGAGGGCCGCGCGCGTCGCGGGCTCGCCCCGCTGGCGCAGGCCCTGTTCGCGCTCGACGACGCCCGCCGCGCGGCGATCGGGAAATTGCAGGCCGCGCAGGAGCGCCGCAACGCCGCCTCGAAGGAGATCGGCCAGGCGATGAAGGACAAGGACCAGGCCCGCGCCGACGCGCTGAAGGCCGAGGTCGCCGCCCTCAAGGACCAGATGACGAGCTGGGAGGAGGAGGAGCGCGCCGCCGTGCGCGCGCTCGACGAGGCGCTGCTCAAGGAGCCCAACACGCCCGCGCCCGACGTCCCCCCCGGCAAGGACGAGCACGACAATGTGGAGACTCGCGTCGTCGGGCGGAAGCCCGAGATGGACTTTCAGCCCAGGGAGCATTTCGAAATCGGCGAGGCGCTCGGCCTCATGGATTTCGAAACCGCCGGGAAAATCTCCGGCGCGCGCTTCGTGATCCTGAAAGGCGCGCTGGCGCGCATGGAGCGCGCGCTGATGCAATTCATGCTCGACCTGCATACGGACGAGCACGGATATACGGAGATCGATCCGCCGCTTCTGGTGCGCGACGAGGCCATGTACGGCACCGCGCAATTGCCGAAGTTCCGCGAGGATCAATTCGCCGCCGGCGACGGATTCTGGCTCATTCCCACGGCGGAAGTGCCGCTCACCAATATCGTGCGCGAAAGCATTCTCGACGAGAAGCAGCTTCCCCTGCGGCTCACGGCGGGCACGGCCTGTTTCCGCGCCGAGGCGGGCGCGGCGGGGCGCGACACGCGCGGCATGATCCGCCAGCATCAATTCCAGAAGGTGGAGCTTGTCTCCGTCACCGCGCCCGAACAATCGCGCGAGGAGCATGAGCGCATGACGGCCTGCGCCGAGGAAGTGCTCAAGCGCCTCGGCCTGCATTACCGCGTCGTCACCTTATGCACGGGCGACATGGGGTTCGCCTCGCAAAAGACCTATGACATCGAGGTCTGGCTGCCGGGGCAGGGCAAATATCGCGAGATTTCGTCCTGTTCGGTCTGCGGCGATTTTCAGGCGCGCCGCATGAACGCGCGTTTCCGCGGCCAGAACGACAAGAGCCCGCGCTTCGTCCACACGCTCAACGGATCGGGCGTGGCGGTGGGCCGCGCGCTCGTCGCCGTGCTGGAGAACCACCAGCAGGCCGACGGCTCCGTCGTCGTGCCGGAGG
>CAIXDD010000054.1 GCA_903918155.1 uncultured Hyphomicrobiales bacterium | reverse complement strand
CGCCCCGCGCCGCCCGCGCCAGCGCCGCCGCAATTCGCGCGCGGACCAGCCCAGCGCGGCGAACCCGCTCCGGCCGGAGTCTTGCGGCGCGCTCACGAACCCGCCCCGCGCAGATAGAGGCCGATGTCGAGCTTGCGGCCCCCGTTCAGATTGATCCCGCGCACGCGTTCGACCACGCTCGCCCCCGCGCCATCGCCCAAAGCGGCGCGGAACCGCTCCTCCACGCGCCCTTCGATCAGGACCACCCGGCAAGGCGCCTCGCGCAGGAAGACCGCCGCCTGCTCCGCGTCGAGCATGCGCAGGTCGGTGCGCGTAAGGAAGACGAGGCTGGGTTCGCGATAGGTCGTGGTGGCGGGGACGAGGTCCGCGCAACCGGGCGCAGCCGCTTGCGCGCGCGCAAGGGCGGCGTCGAGGCGCGGCGACAAGGCGAAGGCCGTCATGGGCGGGCCCGTCAGCACGCCGCCATAAACGCCGGCGTAGAGCGCCAGCGCCAAAGGCGGCGCAGCGAAGGCGAGCGCGCGCAGGCGCACCCAGATCACCAGACGCGCCATGACGAAGGCGAGCGCCAGAACGATGGGCGCGCAGAAAAAGAACAGCAGGCCAGGCGCTTCCTTCAGCCAGATCGCGCCGCCCGCCCCCGCCGCCGCCACGATGACGGGGAAGGCCGGCAGCCAATAGAGCGCGAAGCGCAGGCGCCCGCGCTGCAAGGCGTCGCCCGCCCGCTCGATGGCGAGGGCCGCCAGCAAGGCGATGGCGGGATAGAGCGGCAGGACGTAATGGGGCAGCTTCGTCGGCGTCAGCTCGAAGATGATCCAGCTCGGCGCGAGCCAGGCGAGCAGGAAGGCGAATTCGGCCGCGCGCCGCTGCGCGAAGACGAAGGGCGCGGCGAGCGCGGCGAATGGCGCAAGCGGCCAGGCCGTCGCCCAGAAAGCTGCGAAATAGGTGAGCGGGGGCGCGCCATGCGCCTCCTGACCGGCGGACACCTTGCCCAGCATGTCCTTGCCCAGCGAGTCGCGCAGAAAAGCCCCGTCGGTCTCGATCATGATGAGCGTGAACCATGGCGCGACGAGAAGGAGCGTCCAGCCGAGCCCGGCGAGCGGCTTCAGCGCGCCGGCCCAGCGCCAGGCGCGATCCTTCACGGCGAGCGCGAGAAAGGCCAGGAGCGGCGCCATGGGCGTGATCGGCCCCTTCACGAGCACGCCTATTCCGATGGCGGTCCAGAAGATCGCGGGAAGCCGCCACGCGGCGAGGCCGCCTTGCGGCGACAGGGCCGGTGCCCCGCGCGCCAGATAGACGCGCGCGAGCGCGCCCATCGCGGCGACGACGGTGGCGGCGACCACGGCGTCCGTCTTGGCAAGCCGCGCCTCGACGCCCAGCACGAGCGTGGAGGCGAAGAGAAGCGCCGCCAGCAGCGCGCCCATGCGCCCCATGAAGGCGAGCGCGGCCCAATAGGTCAGCAGGACCGCCGCGACCGCCCCCGCCAGCGAGGGCAGGCGATAAATCCAGATCCGCGCGCGCGGCTCGTCCACGCCCAGCGCCTGCGCGCCCGTCACCGCGAGCGATTGCATCCAGTAAATGCCGACCGGCTTCTTGTTGCGCGCCTCGTCCTGAAAGCGGATGGAGACGTAATCGCCCGTCTCCAGCATTTGCTTGGTCGCCTGCGCGAAGCGCGGCTCGTCGCGGTCCATCGGCTGGAGCGAGAAAAAGCCGGGCAGGAACAAGGCCAGACAGGCGAGCGCCAGCAGCGCGCAGGCGCGCCGATGGCTGGTCGCGAAAGCCTCGATCCTGTCGTGCAGCTGAAAGACGCCCGGCGCCATGGTCCCGATCCGCTCAAACGGCGCGAAGGGGGCTCCGGCCCCCGGCGGCGTCGCGGACTTTTAAGCGGCGGAGCGCCTGCGGACAAGCGGACCGTTCGCCGCACGTTCGCCTCCCGTTTGCGGACCGATTTCGGGCCCGCCGCGGGCCCGAATGCGCAGGCGCTTATTTCGCGCCGCCCAGCACCGCCTTCAGCTTGGCGACGACGTCGGGCGGGGTGGCGTACATGTCCACGAGGATTTTCTGCATGTCCGCGCCATGGGTGGGGCTTGGCTCCTCGCCCATCACCTTGGTGAATTCGGCGGCCAGCGCCGGATCCTTCAGGGCCGCCATGAAACCGTCGCGCAGCTCGCGCACGCGCTCGGCCGGCAGGCCCGGCGGGGCGAGATAGGGGCGCGTGATGTTTTGGGGCGCGACGAGCACCCGCATCATCTGCTTGCCCTCTTCCGTGGGGATGAGGTCCAGCGCCAGCGGCACGTCCTGCGCCTCGGGATGCTTTTCGAGCCCGAGCTGGATGAGGAAGTTCAGCTTCTTGTCGCGCACCCAATCGGGCTTGGAGGATTTGAGCGACGACCAGCCCCAGCCGCAGCGCCCGTCCGTCTCGCCGCGTTCGATGGCCATGATCGTCTCTTGCGTGCCGACATAGCCGGAGATGAGACGGAATTTCGTGCCCAGCGTCGCATTGAGCGCCAGCGGGAAAATATCCGTGGAGGACGCCGCGCCCGTGCCCGCCACCGTGACCTCGCGCTGGCGCGCGTCCTCGATCGTCTTGATGGGCGACGTGTGCCAGGTCGTGCAGAAGGAGACGTCCTTCTCCAGCGCGCCGATGGCGGTGAAATCGCTGATCTTGTATTTCACCTCGCGGTTCGAGATGAGCGGCTCGACAATGGGGCCCGTGGCGAAGGCGCCGACATAGGTGCCGTCCTTGGGCGCCACGGCGTAAAGATGTTCGACCAGCCGAACGCCGCCGGCGCCGGGCATCAATTGCGGCGTGACCGTGGGATTGCCGGGAAGATATTTGCCCCAGAAACGCGCCATCATGCGCGCGCCGATATCGATGCCGCCGCCCGCCGTGCCGCCGATGCCGATGGTGACGACCCGCCCCTTGAAGGCGCCCTCCGCGGATTGAGCGAGCGCGCCGCCGGCGCACAGGCTCGCGCCGCCGGCCAGAAGCAGCGCGCGAAGGCTGGACGCGCGAGCGATCGCGGCTAGGCGGAAAGTTTTGGCGCGCAGGCTTGCGGCGGCGGTCGTCTGCATGATCGTTCTCCCCTGAGATGGCGGGGAGCCGCGCCTGGCGCGCGGCCCCCTTCAGCGTGCGTCCTGCGCGACGTCGTCATCCTCGACGCCGCTTGCTTGACGCTGCTTATTTGGCGGCGGCTTTCTGCCAGCCCAGCTCGATATATTTGGAGCCGGGCGCGTTGGGCACTTTGGACTCGCCATAGATGCTGCGCAATTGCAGCACCATGTCGACGCCCTTTTCATTCACGGCCGCCTTCGGATTGAGTCCGCCGGGGCCGGTGAGACGCGTCCACATATCCTCGGCCGCCTCGTCCGAAATGCCCTTGATGCGGGCCTTCAGCACGCCGATGGCGCCGGCCTTGTCGGAGAAGACGAAATCATGCGCGCGCACCATGGCGCGCATAAAGGCCTGCACCTCCTTGTCGTGGGTCTTGGCGTAGCTGCGGCGCGTCGCATAGACGCTGCCCTGATAGGCGCCGATCTCCACCGCCGCATCGGCGAGAAGATTGAAGCCTTCCCGCTTCAGCTCCATATCTTCCGGCGAGGACACGATCGCCATGCCGGCCGTGCCGTCCTTGAGCGATTTCACGCGCGCGCCCGTGCCGCCAACGGAGATGATCTTGTAATCGCGGTCCTTCATGATCCCCTTGTTCTGGAGGATCTGGTAGAGCACCGTCGCATATCCTGACGTCGGCGAATCCACCGACACCGCCTTGCCCCGAATGTCGGAGAAGGTCTTCACGTCCTTGGCGCCGACGACGCTGTTGAGGCCGGAATGCACGCCGCCGATGGCGACGAGATCGAAATTATCGTATTTCGCGCTGCCCTGCCCTTCGGTATGGGCGACGATATTGTCGAACGCGGTCGTGGCGAACTGATACTTGCCTTCCATCAGGTCGCGGATCTGTTCGAAAGAGCCGGGCGTGCGGTCGAGCGAAACCTTCAGCCCTTCCTTCTCGAAAAAGCCGCGGTCGATGGCCGACCACACGGGCAGGTTCGTGCCGCCGCCAAAGCCGATCATGTTGATGGCGGTCTGCGCTTGCGCGCCCATTGCGCTGGTCATGACGGCGATGGCTCCTATGAGTGCTTTTTTCATGCGTTCCTCCCCTAGATGAAGTTCAATTCTTGATGTGGCTCGTGTCGCTGGCCGCCATCGCCTTTTCGATCACGGCGGGCGGCGCGGCGTAGAGCTTGTCGATCAGCGTGTGGATCTCCTCGCCCGTCATCGGCAAGGTGAGGTCGAGCACGCGCTTTTGCGCCTCCGCCACAAGTTCGGGATCCTTCAGCGCCGCGTTGAAGGCCGTGCGCATCATCTTGACCACATTGTCGGGCGTCTTGGGCGGCAGGAGATAGGGGCGGCCCATGCTCTGGCGCGCGAAGATGAGGTTGAGGATCTGCAATTCCTCCTCATTGCGCGCCAGCTCCGCGATATTGGGAACGTCGGGGAACAGCGGATGCTTGATGAGCGAAAGCTGCGCCAGCGGATAGACCTGCTTGTCGCGGATCCAGTGCGGCTTCGTGGTGATCATGCTCGAATAATGATAGCTGCTCGTGCCCTGCACTTCGCCGCGCTCCATGGCGAGCGCGATGTCGCCCGTGCTGCGATAGCCGGTGATGATCTTGTATTTCGCGCCCACGACGCGGTTGAGCACGAGCGGGAAGATCACATTGCCCGAGGTCGGGCCGCTGCCGCCCACCACGAACTCGCGTTCGCGCACGTCGTTGAAACTGCGGAACGGCGTCTGATGCCAGGCGAGCACAAGCCCGACCTCGCTGTTCATGCTGCCGATCCAGCGATAATCGCGCGGATCGACGCGCACGCCGGGGGTGCGGAACAGATGCGCCGTGGCCGTGCCGCCGCCCACCGTGCCGAAAGCCGTGCCGTCGGCGGGGGCGACTTCATAGAGGTAATTCGCCGCCACGAGCGTGCCGGCGCCGGGCATGTTCTGCGGGATGATGCGCGGATTGCCCGGCAGATGGCGCGACAGATGGGGGCCCAGAAAGCGCGAATAGATGTCGTAGCCGTCGCCGGCCCCGCCCCCGATCACGACATTGATCGTCTTGCCCTTGAAATAATCCGCCTCGCTCTGGGCGGCGGCGGGAAGGCCCGCCAGCGCCAGACCCAGAACGCCCGCGCATGCCGCGCCCAAAGCGCGCGTTGCGGAAATCGACATATGCTCCTCCCCGGTGGATTCTCTTTGCGCCCACAATAGGGGCAGGCGCGAGCCAGCACAATCCTCAACGGAACGGGCGCGGCCGCCCGACGCCCCCCGACGCCCCCGCCGCGCCGCGCGCCCGGGCGCCTGCCAAGGCGGGCCGAATAGGCTATCCTGCGCCGTCCCGCAGACAGCGAGCCCCAGATGACGCAAACGCCCAAACGCGCCTTCATTCTCGAGGAAGGACCGCGGGAAGGTTTCCAGATCGAGAAAGGCCCCATCCCGACGGCGCGCAAGATCGAATTGATCGACGCGCTCGCCGACACCGGCCTGCGGCAGATCCAGATCGTCTCCTTCGTCGATCCGCGCCGCGTGCCGGGCATGGCGGATGCGGAGGCGGTGGTGGCGGGGATCGCCCCGCGGCCCGGCGTTCTCTACACCGGGCTCTGGCTCAACGAGCGCGGCTTCGAGCGCGCCCGCGCCACCGGCCGGCTCGACATGCGCGGAACCATCGTCGCCGGCGCCTCCTCCACCTTTCTCAAGCGCAACCAGAACCGAACCATCGAAGAACAATTCGAGGCCCAGCGCGCGCTCGTCGCCCGTTACAAGGCGCTCGGCGTGCCCGTCACGCGCGGGGGCGTGATGGCGGCCTTCGGCTGCAACGACGAAGGCGCGGCGGAGCCCGCGCGCGTCGTGGCGCTCGTGGGCGAAATCCTCGCCATCGCGCGCGACCATGACGTGACGCTCGACTACGTCTCCTTCGCCGACACGATGGGCTGGGCCACGCCGCTGTCGGTCAAGCGCCTCATCGGCGCAGCGCAAGACGCCTTTCCGCATATGGAATGGGCGCTGCATCTGCACGACACGCGCGGGCTGGGCCTGGCCAACGCCTATGCGGGGCTGGAGATGGGCGTGGCGCGTTTCGACGCGGCGGTGGCGGGCCTTGGCGGCTGCCCCTTCGCCGGCAATGCGGGCGCCGCCGGCAATGTCTGCACCGAAGATCTCGTCTTCATGTGCGAGGAGATGGGCATCGAGACCGGCGTCGATCTCGACAAGCTGATCGCCTGCGCGCTGCTGGCGGAGGAGATCGTCGGCCATCCCTTGCCCGGCGCCGTCAAGATCGGCGGCTCGCTTGCGCGCCTGCGCGCGGCGATGCGATCGGCTTGAGGACGGCTGCGCTCACGCCGCCTTTTTCTGCGCGATCTGCGTGAGCGTGCGCAGGATGCGCCGCGCGCCCTCCAGCCGCTCGTCGGCGTCCGCCAGATCGGCGATGAAGACGACCTTCATGTCGGGGCGAACCTTGGCGCGCGCGCCCTGTTCGGCGACGAAGCGCACAAGCCCATGCGGATTGGCGAAGGAATTGTCGCGGAAGCTCACGATCACGCCCTTCGGCCCCGCCTCCACCTTCTCCACATGCGCCTTGCGGCACAGCGCCTTGATGGACACGAGCTTGAGGAGCTGGTTCACCTCCTCGGGCAGCGGGCCGAAACGGTCCACGATCTCCGCGCCGAATTCCTCGATCTCCTCGTCGCTCTCCAGCGTCGACATGCGCCGATAGAGACTGAGCCGCAGGCCGAGGTCGCCGACGTAATCCTCCGGAATCGTGACCGGGGCGCCGACCGTGATCGTGGGCGACCATGCCTCTTCCGCCGGCTCTTCATAGCCCGCCTTGAGCGCGGCGACCGCGTCCTGCAACATCTGCTGGTACAATTCGTAGCCGACTTCCTTGATGTGGCCCGATTGTTCGTCGCCCAACAGATTGCCCGAGCCGCGAATGTCGAGATCGTGGCTGGCGAGCTGGAAGCCTGCGCCCAGCGTGTCGAGCGATTGCAGCACTTTCAGGCGTTTTTCCGCCTGCGCGGTGAGCGTGCGATTGACCGGCAGCGTGAACAGCGCATAAGCGCGCGTCTTCGAGCGGCCGACGCGGCCGCGCAATTGATAGAGCTGCGCGAGGCCGAACATGTCGGCGCGATGCACGATCAGCGTATTGGCGGTGGGAATGTCGAGGCCCGATTCCACGATGGCCGTCGCCACCAGTACGTCGTATTTGCCGTCGTAGAAGGCCGACATGCGGTCTTCCAGTTCAGTCGCCGACATTTGCCCATGGGCGGTGATGAATTTCGCCTCCGGCACGCTGGCGCGCAGGAAGGCCGTAGCCTCCTCCAGATCCTCGATGCGCGGACACACGAAGAAGCTCTGCCCGCCGCGATAGCGCTCGCGCAGCAACGCCTCGCGCACCAGAAGTTCGTCGAAGGGAATGACGGAGGTGCGCACCGCCAGACGATCGACCGGCGGCGTGG
>CAIXDD010000053.1 GCA_903918155.1 uncultured Hyphomicrobiales bacterium | reverse complement strand
GCCGCCGTCGCCGCTGCGCACGTAGAATTGGGGCGGCGCGCCCGCAGGCGTGTTGAGCATGGCGCCCGTCACCGCCGCCCGGCCCGAGCGGGCCGCCAGCCGCAGATCGCGCAGATTGCCGCCCCGGCGCACGAGCCGCATGTCCACATTCGACAGCGATTGCCCATTATGGCCGTTGAGCAGCGAAACCTTCAGGTCGAGATCGAAATCGCGGGCGGGCGCCTCCTCGCGCCCGGCGCCCGCCGCCCCGTTGGCGGGCCCGGTCCCGCCGCCGAGAAGATCGGAGACGAAGGGGCGCGCGTCCACCGATCCCCCGCGCACCGTGAGCCGCAGCCCGTCCTTGCCCGATTGCAGGTCGAGCCGCATGTCGTCGCCCGGCGACAGGCGCAATTGCGCCATCCTCGCCCCCGCCAGCGCGCCGGCGGCGTCGAATTCGATCTGCCCCTGCGCGGAGGCGGCGCCGGAATCGAACACGAAGGTTTGCAGGCTCGTCTTGTCGGCTTCAGCCACCAGCGTGAAACTGGCTTTCGCGGGCCGGCCCGCGGGCTTCACGAGGCCGGGCGGAAAGCCGTTCATCGCGGCGCGCGCGAAATCCAGCTCGACCTGCGGGCGCCCTTTCTCGGCGCCGCCGAAGGGAACCGCGACCCGCGCGGACACGGGGCCCGACAGGCCCGGCGTCGCCCGGCCGGCGCGCAGCCGCGCGGCTTCGTCCAGAACCAGCGTCACGATCGCCTCGCCGGGCGCGTGATAGGGCTTCTTCATCTCGATGCGCACGGGCGCGCCGAAGGCGCGGCCCTGTCCGCTCGCGCGCAGGCCGGATTCATCGAGCGTGAAGGCGAGGCTTCCTTGCTCCAGCCTCTCCTTGCCGGCGAATTTTTCGAGCGTGAGATTGCCGACCTGTCCGGCGGCGCGCACGATCGCCCCGCCCTGCCCCGGCTCTTTCGACATGCGCAGGTCGATGGACAGGCGCGCGTCGACCTGCCCCTTCGCCAGCCCCTGTTCGATGACGCCGGCGCCTTGCGCCTTCAGCGCGTCGCGCGACAGCAGATCGGCGACCGCATCGACGGAGCCCGACAGGCGCAGCGTGACGGCGGCGGGCGTGGGCTTGCGGGCGAGATCGGGCGCGTCGAACCGCCCCTCCGACAAGGCGATGCGCCCGCGCGGGCCAAGATCCACATAGCCTTCGCGCGCCGTCAGGGAGGCCGTGAGGCCCGTGGTGGCGCCCGTGGCCGCAAGCCCGGCCAAAGGCGGCGCGCCGGCGAGATAGACGAGCCGCGCGTCGGCGATCTCGTAATCGACGCGCACGGCGCCGTCGGGCAGCGGCTCGCGCGCGGCCATGGCCCGAAGGGCGCGCTCGTCGAGTTCGGCGTGGACCACGCCCCGCGCCAGCTGGCCGTCGAGCAGATTGACGAGGAGCCATCCGCGCAGATTGGGCGCGATCAGCGAGGGCCACAGACGCAGGACCGTGCGCGCATGGGTGTCGAACGCCTCCCCCTTCACGCTCACCCGCCGCGCGCCCTCGCGCCATTCGCCCTGCGCGCTCATGAGGAAGGAGAGATCGGGCCCGTTGAGGGAGAAACGCTCCAGCCGGAAGCTGCGCGTCTGCGGGGCGAATTCCGCCTCCGCCTGCATGCGCGCCAGCACCACGTCGCTGTCGCCGGGGCGCAGCGCGCCAAAGGAGCCCGGCCCGCTCTTCAGCGACAGGCGCCATGCCTCGCCGGCGATCGCAGGCGGCGTCACAAGCCCCTCGAACGACAGATGGGTGCGCCCCGAACGCCAGTCCGTGCGCTCGATCTCGAAGCGCCGCGCAGCGACGTCCCAGCGGAAGCCGCCGGAGATTTCATCAATCCGTACAGGCTCTTGGTCTTGTTCCTTAAAGTAGATGAAGCCCGCCCCCGCGCTCACGCGCCCGACCGCGCTTTCAAGCTGGCCGTCCTGGCCCAGCGACAGGCCGAGCCGCGCGGAGACAAGAAAGTCGAAATCGACCGGGGGCGCGCGCCAGCCCGTGAGCAGGACGAGTTCGGTGGAGGACAGGTCGCGCACGTCGAGATCGAAGCCGCGCGCCAGCCCCTCCACCACGTCGTCGTCGCCGCGCGCCTGCGCGCGCACGCGCCAGCGTCCGCTGGGCCCCTGCGCGGAGACGGACAGGCTCGCCACGCCCTGCGACCTGTCCAGAGTGATCTCAAGGCCGGAATAGAGGATGGAGCGACCCGTCGCGAGATCGTCGAAGACGAGTTGTCCCCGCGTCACGGCGAAACGTTCGAGCGCGCTGAGCGGCGAGCCGCCGCCGACCGCCAGCGCGAGCAGCCGGCGCAAGGCTCCCGCGAGCGGGCGCATCACCGCCTCCTCGCCCGCAAGCGTCGCGGCGGACGAGGGCTCCGTCGCGGCGGGCTGCGCGGGCTGGGACAGGACGAGCGCGTTCTTGCCGGCTGACAAAGCCACGCCGCCGTCGGGGCGCACGACGAGCCGCAATTCGACGCCATGGGCTTCGAGCCGGCGCGGCTGGAGCTGGCCGCGTAGCAGGCCGGCGGCGCCGATGGAGACATTGGCGTGCGGCGCCTCGAAGACGATTTCGCCCGTGCGTCCGATCACCTGCAGGTCGGAGACGGTGACCTCCGGCCCATGCGCGCTTTTCTCGATAAAGGCGGCGCCGACCTGAACCGAATAATCCGCGCCCAGCCGCTCATCGAGATCGGCGGCGATCCGCGCCCCAAGGGCGGGCGAGGAGATGGGGCCGTTGGAGAGCGCGGCCCAGAACGCCGCGACCAGCACGCCGGCGACAAGGGCGAGGGCGAGCGAGACGACGGCGAGGCGGGCCATCCATCGGCGCAGCCGCGAGCGGCGCGGACGGACCCTGCCGCCCCCGAGGCGCACGCGCGGCGCCTCCTCGGCCTCGAACGTCCCGTCTGGGGGCTCGTGAGGCTGGCGGGGCTCGTCGGCCGCGATATCGGAGGCCCTCTCGACCAAACATACCCCTGAACAAAAAGGCGCGACGCCGCGCCTGCGCAAGGCGCCGCCTCGAATCGCGCGCAGTATACGCCACATGGTCCGGCCCGCGCTCGATGCGTATACAGCGGGCCATCATTCCAATGGTCCCCGTTTTGGTCGAAAGGAAGGCTGCATGTCGGACAAGATCGTCGAGGGCGCCAAGGCGCCCGCCTTCAACCTGCCCCGCGACGGCGGCGGCTCGGTGTCGCTGGCCTCGCTGAAGGGCAAGAAAGTCGTGCTCTATTTCTACCCCAAGGACGACACGCCCGGCTGCACGACTGAGGCGAAGGATTTCACGAAGCTGAAAGCGAAGTTCAAGACCGCCGGCGCCGAGGTCTATGGCGTGTCGCCGGACGGCGTGGCCAGCCACGACAAATTCGCCAAGAAGCACGAGCTGGGGATTCCGCTCCTCGCAGACGAGTCGAAGAAAATGCTCGAAGCCTATGAAGTGTGGAAAGAAAAGAGCATGTACGGGCGCACCTATATGGGCGTGGAGCGCACCACGCTCCTCATCGACGAGAAGGGCAAGATCGCCCGCGTCTGGAACAAGGTGAAGGTCGCCGGCCATGCCGAAGAGGTGCTGCAGGCCTGCAAGGAGATCTGACCCCGGCGTCTGACCGGCGGGCCCCGCGACTTCAGCTTAGCTTTACGATCCATCAACCTTAATGGTTTCCAATGGCCCCATTGGACCGGCCTCGCGCCGGTCGTTTTGGGAATTGCGAAACATGTCGTTGCGTCGTGGCTTTGGTCGAGGCGTCGAAATCGGCCATGGCGAGGCCGGATCGGGATCGGCCTATGTGGTGAGCGTGCGGCGCGGGCGGGACGAGAGCCGCGCGGCGCTGGAGCCCTGGGCGTTCTGGACGCTCGCGCTGATCCTGCCGCTCCTGGCGCTGGCCGGCGCGGCCGGCGCCGGGCTCATTATCTTCCGCGACGAGGTGTTTTTGGCGCTCATGAAACGCCAGAGCGAGATGCAGCTCGCCTATGAGGAGCGCATCAGCGACATGCGCGGGCGCATCGACCGGCTGGCCGCCCGCCAATTGCTCGACCGCGACACGATCGAAGGCCAATTGCAGGATCTCGTCTCGCGGCAGGCGCGGCTCGAAAGCCGCTCGGCCATGGTGACGGCGCTTGCGGAAGGCGCAGGCGGGGCCGCCGCGCTCGAACGTAGCCTCGCCAGCGCGCCCCCGCCCGCCCCTCGCTCGGGAACCGCCGAGGCGCCGGGGCGCGGCGACGGGCGGACCGTGCGTGCCCTTCAAGGTCAATCCGGACGGCACGCCCTTCGAGCGCGAAGTGGCGCAATTGCAAGACGACGTGCGCCTCGCCGACCGGCTGCGTCGCGCTTTGGGCGACGCGCCCCTCGGGCGCCCCCTGCCCGACCATGCGGAGACGACCTCGGGCTTCGGCGCGCGCACCGATCCTTTTCTGGGACG
>CAIXDD010000052.1 GCA_903918155.1 uncultured Hyphomicrobiales bacterium | reverse complement strand
GCGTCGCATCCGCGGCCGGCGCGCCGGCTTTCGCGGGCGGCGCGGATCTGGAGGCCGTCGCGGGCGACACGGAGAACGGGGCGCCCTTTTTCGGCGAGGCGACGGATGTGAAGGGCATGAAGCCCATGGCGGGCGTGCGCATCCGCGCGCAGGCCAAGGGGCAGCCCTTGCCCGTCTTCGCCTATACGACGGATGAGGGCCGGTTCAGCATCCGGGGCTTCGGCAAGGGCGTGGATCCCGCGAGCGTGGACGTGCAATGCGACGCGGACGGCTTCGCCCTCATCGACCTCACGCGGCGGCGCGTCTCCGCCGCGCCGGAAGCGCCAACGGTCGTCGAGTGCCTGTTCGAAAAGCGCTAGCGGCGGGTTTGCGCCTGGCGCTGGTCTGCGCGGGCGCATCTCTGGCGCAAGGCGCCGATGTCGTGATCTTCAACGCGCGCGTGACCACGCTCGATCCCGCGCGCCCGGCCGCGGAGGCGGTGGCGATCGCAGGCGAGCGCATTCTCGCCGTGGGCGGCGAAGAGCTTGTGCGCGCCCATGGCGCGGGCGCGCGGCTCATCGACGCGGGCGGACGGCGCGTCGTTCCCGGCCTCGTCGATTCCCATATTCACGCCATTCGCGGCGGATTGAGTTTCGCTAGCGAGGCGCGTTTCGAGGGCGCGCGCACGATCGAGGACGCCATGGACCGCGTGCGCGCGGCGGCGGCGCGCACGCCGCCGGACGCGTGGATCCTCGTGGGCGGGGGCTGGACGCCGGAGCAATTCGCCGAAGGCCGTCGCCCGAATGCGGCGGAGTTCGAGGCGGCGGCGCCGGGGCGTCGCCTTTATGCGCAATTGTTCTACCGCGCGGCCTATGTGTCGCCTGCCGGCCTCGCCGCCCTCGGCCTTGACGCGCAGGCGCCGCCGCCGGGCCTCGCCTTCGAGCGCGGCGAGACGGGCGCGCCGAGCGGCTGGATCGTCGGCGGGGTCGACGCCGTCGCCGGCCTGTGGGATCGCCTGCCGCGTCCCGGCGCCGAGGCGGCGCGCGCGAGCCTGCGCGCCTTTTTCTCCGAGCTGAACGCCCATGGGGTGACGGCGGTCATCGATCCGGGCGGCCATAATCTCGCGCCGCAGGATTACGCGCCGCTGCATGCGCTGCGCGCGGCGGGCGAGATGAGCGTGCGGGTCGCCTATTTCATGAGCGCGCCGGAGGCGGGCCGGGAGGCCGCCTTTTTCACGCGCCTCGCGCAAGAGCGCGGCGGGCGCAGCGACGATCCGTGGCTCCGCTGGCTGGGGTTCGGGGAGCGCGTCACCTTCGGCATGTATAACGTCGAGGCGCCGACGGCGCAGGACGTCGCCGATTTCGAGCGCGTGGCGCGGCTGGCGGCGCGCCATGATCTGGCGGTGACGGTCCATTGGAACAGTCAGCGCAATCTCGGCGCGCTGCTGGGCGCTATGGAGAGCCTTGCGCGCGACCATGATCTTGCGCGGCTGCGCTGGTCGGTGGCGCATCTGCACGACGCGAGCCCTTCCGCCATCGCGCGGCTGCACGGCCTGGGCCTCGGCTGGCTGTCGCAGAACGCCCTGCATTTCGCCGCGCCCGCCTTTCTGCGCGGCCTGTCGGCGGCGCAGCGCGCGGCGGCGCCGCCATTGGCGAGCGCGCTGGCGATGGGCGCGCGCGTGGGCGCGGGCACCGACGCCACGCGCGTGATGACCTATCATCCCTTCGTCGCGCTGCAATGGATGCTCGACGGGCGCACGGTGGAGGGCGCGGCCACGCGCGCGGCGGAGGAGCTTTTGACGCGCGAACAGGCCTTGCGCCTGTGGACGCAGGGCTCCGCATGGTTCGCCTTCGCCGAGCGCGAATGGGGCGCGCTCGCGCCGGGCCGTTTCGCCGATCTGGCGATTCTCTCAGAGGATTATTTCGAGGTTCCGGTCGCGCGCGTCGGCGCGATCCGCGCCTGGCTCACGATGGCGGGGGGACGCGTGGTCCACGCATCCCCTTAAGTTTGCGCCTATTTCGCGAGCGGGTCGGGCCGCAGCTGGAAATGGGCGGCGAGCGGCTTCGTGCCCTTGCCGCCTTCGATCAGCCAGGGGGTGCGGTCGCCATTGGCGGCCCACAGGCCGCGCCCTTTCCAGCCGCCGTTGGGATCGTCGATGCGTCCGTCGAATCCCTTGGCGTAGAAGCCGAGCGGATAGGGCACGCGCAGCACCATCATCCGCCCGTCCTTCTTCAGCGCGATGAGGCCGTCGTTGAGATTGCCCGTGGACATCGGCACGTCTTCGCCAAGGCCGAAGGCGTTGTGCTGGTCGACCCACGAATAATAGCTCGATTCCGCGCTGTTATCGCCGATCCCTTCGAAGCCGGGGCCAGGATATTTGTGGAAGGTCCAGCCTTCGGGGCAATGGCCGCCCGTGGCCTTGGGTCCGTTGAGCGGGCCCTTGCATTTGGAGCGATCGAACGCGCCCATATGGCCGCTGGCGAGCGACACCCAGACGACGCCCTTCTTGTCGATGTCGCCGCCGCGCACGCCAAAGCCGGGCGCCGGCACGTTGTAGATCTCCGCGATCGCCGTCTGCGAGGGATCGGCGCCGGGAAGGACGCGCACCACCGCGCCGGGGTTCGAGCGCACCGTGCCCCAGATCGAACCGTCGGTTGGATGGGGCATGACGGCGTAGAAGCTCGCCATGATGCGGCGATCCTTGCCCTCTTCGGCGGGCTTGCCGATCTCGGTGTAGGCGTCGCGCTGGCCGTTGCCGTTCGTGTCGAGCACGATAGGCGTCCAGCCCTGCGCCTTGCGCACGTCGCCCGTCTCATCCCAGATGCGGGTGTTCACCCAGCCCAGCACCGGCCCGCCGCCCGAAAGCCACAGCGTATTGTCCTTGTCGTAGCCGAATTGGGGATGGTGCGACGAGAAGCAGGTCTGCAAGCCGACATAGGCGCCCGTCTTGGGATCGTACATCGTCACGCGGCGGTTCGCGCTGTTGAGGGGCGCGACTTTCGCCGAAGGATGGTCGGAGCCCTGTTTGCAGAAATCAGGATTTTGCGGCGCATGTCCCGTCGCCGACATCCACAGGCGCCCCTTCTGGTCGAACATGGCGTTGTGGTTGTTGGCGCGGGAATTCCAGATTTTCTCCTCGCCCCAATAGGGGGAGGGCATCAGCGGATCCTTGGAGGCCGCATGGCCGGGGCCGAGCGCTTCCGGCGTGTCCGGCGCGACCGGCATGCGGAAGGACGTCGTCGTATTCTTCACCGGATCGAGAATCGGCATGTCGTCGGAAGAATATTCCGGCGAGCCGTAGAGAGGCCCATAGGCGTTCACGGTCGGGTTGCGGCGGTCGCTGGAGATGAGATCGTGCAGATATTGCCGCTCGTTCATCCAGTCGCGCAGCGTGACGACGATGTTGCGCTCTTCGCCCTGCGGGCGTTGCGGCCTCGCCTTCGGCGTCTCGCCCTTGGCGACGCGTTCGGTCCATTCGCCGAAATATTTCGCGGGCACCGAATTGAGCTGGCCGGCGACGATGTTCACCATGGACTCGCCGGACTGGCCCGATTGAATGCGGCGCAACCACGCTTCCTCATGGCTGGCGAAGGCGCCCAAGGCCTGCGGGATCGTGCGGGTGGAGAGCTGGCCGAGCTGGTGACAGCCCACGCAGCCGTTGTTCTTCATCAGGTTCAGCCAGTCGGTCTGCTTGATGGCGGCGGGAATGTCGCTCTTGCCGCCGAACTGGTCCGCGCCGGGAATCTGCAGCATGGAATACCAATAGATCGCCGGATAAACCCGCGCCGCCGCCGCCTCGTCGGGCGCCGTCATGGCCTTCAGCTCCAGCCTTTGGCCGGGCTGCGATTTCACTTTGGCCGAGTCGACGAGGCCATAGCCGCGCACCCACACGTCGTAGCTCGCCTTGGGCAGGTCGGGCACGACGAAGCGTCCCTGATCGTCGGTGACGACGATGCGGATGAAGCGCACCGGCAGGTCGCGCGTCTCCGCGATCACCCATACGCCGGCTTCCGGCCCGTTGGGGCCGCTGACGATCCCGCCGATGTCGTCGGAATCGATGGCGATCGCGCTCAATGCGGGACTCGCCTGCTGTTGGGCGAGGGCGGGCGGCCCGGCGAGCGCGGCTAGTCCCAGGGCGGCTGTAAAAGCTGCGGCGCTTGCGGCCGCGCGCAAATGAAGATGCGCTCTCATTCGTGTCTCTCCCTTCGGGTCCATCCCGTCCGGGGTCTGCGCCCCGGCGCCCGTCTTGGATGGCGGGCTCGGCATCAGATTAGCCGCTTCCACGGGCCGCGCCAGCGAAATTGCGGGGGGAGACCTGCGGGGTCATTCGCCCGCCAGCCGCAGGTCGCGGGCCTCTTCGCAGGCGCGCAAGCGGCGTTAGCCCTCGGCCACGTAATCGCGCGTGTCGGGCAGGGCGGCGACGTCGCGCACGAGCTGGATCTGGAAGACGACCTGCTGGCCCAGCCGAAAACAGGCTTCGCTGCCGGCGAGATAGAATTCCCACATGCGGCAGAAGCGCTCGTCATACATGGCCGCGGCTTCCGCCCGCCGCGCGAGGAAGCGCTCCCGCCAGGCCTTCAGCGTCTCGGCGTAATGCAGGCGCAGAACCTCCACGTCGGCGATCATCAGGCCCGAACGTTCGATGGCGCGCGCCAGTTCGGACAGAGCGGGAATATAGCCGCCGGGGAAAATGTGTTTCTTGATCCAGGGATTGGTGATCCCCGGCCCCTCCGGCCGACCGATCGTATGGATGAGGGCCACGCCGTCCTTTTTGAGAAGCCGGGCGACCTGCGCGAAAAAAGCGTCGAGATAAGGCGCGCCCACATGTTCCAGCATGCCCACGGAGACGATGCGGTCGAAGCTTTCCGTGACGGCGCGATAATCCTGCAGGCGGAATTGCGCGGCTGCCTTCGTTTGCGCGGCGCGCGCGCGGGCGCGCTCCAATTGCTCCTGCGACAGCGTGACGCCGATGGGCCGGGCGCCGCAGGCGCGCGCCAGATAAAGCGCCATGCCGCCCCAGCCGCAGCCGATGTCCAGCACGCTTTGGCCCGGCGCGACGTGGAGTTTCGCCGCGATGCGCCGCTTCTTGGCGAGCTGGGCCTCTTCGAGGCTTTGTCCGGGACGTTCGAAAAAGGCGCAGGAATATTGCATGTCCGAATCGAGGAAGAGTTCGTAGAGCGCGTTGCCCAGATCGTAATGATGGGCGACGTTGCGGCGCGCCCTGCGCGCGTCATTGGCCTGATGCAGGCGGCGCAGCCCATAGCGCCATGCGTCCTGCGCGCGGATCCAGCCATGGGCGGCGCCGGGCTCCAGATTGCGCAGGCCCATTTCGAGCACGTCGTAAACGCCGCCGCGCTCCACCACCAGCCCGCCGTCCATATAGAGTTCGCCCAGCGCCAGCGTGGGGTCGCGCAAAAGGCGCAGGGGCGCGCTGGGCTCGGTCAGGGCCACGGCGGCCGAGGGCCCCTCGCCGTCCCCGCAGGAGAAGGTCGCGCCGTCGGGCAGGCGCACGTCCAGCCGGCCGCGACGCAGCCAGTTCTGGAGAAAGGTCTGGAGACAGGCGTGGACGAAACGCGACATGGGGCACTCCCGCGCCGCCCCGCTCCCATGCTCCCGGCGGCCCCCGCGCCGTTGGGAGCGCGCAGGCGGCGAAGCTCCCAAGCCCGGAGACAGAATGGCATATTTGCTTCGTCCGCTAAAGCTTCGGCGTCACCGTTCGCGCGCAGGGGCGCCGGCCGGCGCCCTTGCCGTCCGCCGCCTGGCTCCCAAAACGTGATCCAGCGCAAGGAAATGGCCTTCGCGGGGGCTAGCGTGAGACATCGGGTCGCTCGACGCTGGAAACGGAATGTGATTTTATGACCGTTCTAAATCGGCTGGTTGGGCGCGTTTCGTCTCCTGCCCAGACCAAGCCTCTCCCAGAGCCTCGCCCAGAGCCTCTCCGGCGGATGCGCCGCGGCTTCGGGGCAGGCGAAAACGGCCCCAAGGACGGACCGACGATGGTGGATTACAGGCGGTGTTTCGGTCAGGCGATCGGGCGCCTTCGCGACGAGCGGCGCTACAGGGTCTTCGCCGATCTTGAGCGCGACGTCGCCCGCTTCCCGCACGCCCTGTGGCGCCCGGACGGCGCCGACGGCCCCACGCGCGACGTCGTGATCTGGTGCTCGAACGATTATCTGGCCATGGGCCAGCATCCCGAGGTCATCGGCGCGATGACGGCGGCGGCGCAGGCTTTCGGCGCGGGGGCCGGCGGCACGCGCAATATTTCCGGCAACAATCATCCGCTGGTGAAGCTGGAGGCGGAGCTGGCCGACCTTCACCAGAAGGAGGCCGCGCTCGCCTTCACCTCGGGCTGGGTGTCGAACCTGGCCGGGATCTCCACGATCGCGCAATTGCTGCCCGATTGCCTGATCCTGTCGGACGCGCTCAACCACAATTCCATGATCGAGGGCGTGAAACGCTCGGGCGCGGAGAAGCAGATCTTCCGCCACAACGACATGACGCATCTCGAAGAGCTGTTGAAGCGGGCCGGGCGCGAGCGCGCCAAGCTCATCGTCTTCGAAAGCCTCTATTCGATGGACGGCGACATCGCGCCCGTGGCGCGCATCGCCGATCTGGCCGAGCGTTACGGCGCGATGACCTATGTGGACGAAGTGCATGCGGTGGGCATGTACGGCGCCCATGGCGGGGGCGTGTGCGAGCGCGAAGGCGTGATGGACCGCATCGACGTGATCGAGGGCACGCTCGCCAAGGGGTTCGGCACGCTGGGCGGCTATATCGCCGCCGATCAGGTGATCGTCGACGCGATCCGCAGCTATGCGCCGTCCTTCATTTTCACCACGGCCTTGCCGCCGGCGGTCGCCGCCGCGGCCCATGCGGCCGTGCGCCGGCTCAAGACGTCGAATGTCGAGCGCGAGGGCCAGCGGCGCCAGGTGGCGCGCACCAAGGCCGCGCTGTCGGCCGCGGGCATGCCGGTGATGGAGAATCCCTCCCATATCGTGCCCGTGTTCGTGGGCGACGCTGAATTGTGCAAGACCGCGAGCGACATGTTGCTCGAGCGCCATCACATCTACATTCAGCCGATCAATTATCCCACGGTCGCGCGCGGGACGGAGCGTCTGCGCATCACGCCCACGCCCGCCCATACAGACGCCCATGTGGACGCGCTGGTGGAGGCCATGAGCGATGTGTGGCAGCGCCTCGGCCTGCCGCGCAAGGTTCCCGCCGGGGCGAGCGCCGAGGGCCTCGGCGCCGTCGCGGCCGAGTGAGGCTCACAGCTCCTTCGTGAGCTCGCAATTGGCGTCGGAGGCGAAAATGTCGCCTTCGTCGTCTTCTTCCTCATAACCGCGTTCCAGAAAGAACCGGCGCGCCGTGAGGCTCGACGTCAGCCGCAGGCGCGGCAGGCCGATCTCGCGCGCGCGCGCCTCGATGCGCGCGAGCAGGCCGGCGCTGATCCCGGCGAAACGCATCGCGGGATCGACATAGAGCAGGATCACGTCGCCCGCCCCGGTGAAGCCGCCCACGCCAGCCAGCGCGCCGTCGCGCCAGGCGAGGAAGACGTCGGAGCCCGGCGTCTCGATCCAGGCGCGCATGTTCTTCACGCTCTTGTTGGCGAGCCAGCCTTCCAGCGTGAGCGGGTCGCCCTCATGGTCGGCGCGGCACAGCTCCATGATGGAGCGGCGCACCAGATCGATGGCGGCTTGCGCGTCCTCAAGCGTCGCGGGGCGGATGTCCATGGCGTCTCCTCCTGATGGGCGATGGTCATAACGGGCGCCGCGCAAGCTTGCCAGAGGGGCTTCGCGCAGCCTTGCCAGAGGGGCGAAGCTGGGTCAGTCTCATCGCCAAGCCGTCGCGAAAAGACGGCGTCCGGGAAGGAGACGGTCATGAGGGGATTTTCATCGGGCCTCACGCGGATTTTGGCGCGGACTCTGGCGCGGACCTTCGCGGGTCTTGCATGCGGCGTCGGGCTCGCGGCGTTCGGCGCAGGCGCGGCTTGCGCGCAGCAATATCCCGACAAGCCGATCCGCATCCTGCTGGGCTTTGCGGCCGGCTCGGGCGCCGACATTCCCGCGCGCTTCTACGCCGAGGAGCTGCGCAAGGCGTCCGGCGGCGCGGCGACCTTCATCATCGACAACCGGCCCGGCGCGTCGGGCAACCTGTCCGTCGAGGGCGCGGCGAAAGCCAAGCCCGACGGCTATACGCTGCTGCTCGCCTCCACCGCCACGACCGCCGGCAATACGGCGCTCTACAAGGACGTGCCCTTCAATGTGGAGAAGGACCTCACGCCCGTCGCCGCGCTGCACGAGAACGGTTTCGCGCTCGCGGTCCATCCTGAATCGCCCGTGCGCGACGTCGCCGGCCTCACCGCCATGCTGAAAGCCAAGGGCGGCAAGGCGACCTATGGCTGGGCGACCACGGTCGCGCTCGCAAGCTCGGTCATCTATGTCGGCGGCGCCAAGCTCGACGTGACGCCGGTCGCCTACAAGATCACGCCGCAGGCGATCTCCGACCTCGCCGCCGGCCAGCTGGATTTCGCCTATGCCGACGTGCCGTTCGCGGTGGGGCAGGAGAAGGCGGGGCGCGTGCGCCTCATCGCGGTGACGACCGCCGAACGCGTGCCCGGCCGGCCCGACCTGCCGACCATGAACGAGCAGGGGTTCAAGACTTCCGACACGACGGCGCTATGGGCGCTCTGGGCGCCGGCGGCGACCCCGCAGCCGGTTCTCGCCAAGCTGGGCGCCTGGGCGAAGGAGGTCTCGGCCTCCAAGGCGACGGCGGATTTCCTCATTCCGCAGGGCGCGAGCCCGGTGGTGGGCGATGCGGCCTTCATGAAAAAGAAATTGCAGGAAGCGCTGGTGAGCTGGCGGCAGGTGCAGAAGGACGGCAAGCTCGATCCCATGCAATAGGGCGCGCAAGCGGGCCCTTCAGCCGCGCAGAAAGGCGTCGATCTCGGCGGCCGGCAAACCCAGTTCGCGCAAAATCTCCGCCGCATGTTCGCCAAGGCGCGGCGGCGGTGCGGCGGGGACGGGATCGCCGCTTGCGAGGCGGAAGCCCGCGCGCACCACGTCGAGCGGCGCTCCAACGCCCGGCGCCTCCTCGAACCGGCGCACGAGACCGCGCGCGGCGATTTGCGGATGGGCGAGCGCCTGCGGCACGCTGAGCACTTCCCCCGCGGGAATCCCTGCCGCGTTCATCAGCGCCGCCCATTGCGCGGCGGACCTGTCGGCCAAAGCGATCTCCAACTCCGCCTTCAATTCGTAGCGACGGCGCTTGCGCTCCTCGCGCTGCGCGAAACGGGGATCGCGCGCCAGTTCCGGCCGGCCGATCAGCGCGCAGAGCTTTTCGAATTGCTGCTGCTTGTTGGCGGCGATGTTGAGCGCGCCCTCGGCGGTGGCGAAGGTTCCGGAAGGCGCGGCCGTCATATTCTCATTGCCCAGCCGCTCGGGCGCCACGCCGGCGATGAGCCAGTTGGAGACTTGCCAGCCCATGGCGACGAGGGCGGCCTCGAGCATCGACACGTCGATGGTCTCGCCTTCGCCCGTGCGTCCGCGCCGCACCAGCGCGCCGCAAACGGCCATGGCCGCCGTGAGCCCGCCGACCGTGTCGGCGACGGGATAGCCCACGCGCAGCGGGCCCGATCGCGCATCGCCCGTCACGCTCATCACGCCCGACAGGCCCTGCACGATCTGGTCATAGGCGGGATTGTCGCGCAGCGGCCCGTCCTGCCCGAAGCCGGAGATCGCGCAATAGACGAGGCCGGGCTTGAGCGCGCGCAAGGCCTGCGCGCCAAGGCCGAGGCGCTCCATCACGCCGGGGCGGAAATTCTCCACCACCACATCGGCGCTGGCGACGAGCTTGTGAAAGATCTCCTTGCCGCGCGGGCTTTTCAGATCAAGCGCGATGGAGCGTTTGGCGGCGTTTTGCGCGAGGAACGACGCGCCCATCAGATTTTCGTTGAGCGCGGGATCGGCGCCGAGCTGGCGCGCGAGATCGCCCGCGCCCGGCGTCTCGACCTTGATGACGTCCGCGCCCATGAGCGCGAGCTGATAGCAGCAGAAGGGACCGGCGAGCACATTGGTGAGATCAAGCACGCGCACGCCGGCGAGAAGGGCGCTCATGAGGGGAATCCGTGGCTCCAGGCGGGATCGTCGAACGTCGAGAAAGCATGCGGCGCGCGCAGGAAGGCCGCGATCATGCGCGCAAGCGCATGGGGCCGCTCGCGCTCCACCTCCTCGCCGGCGTCGCGCAGCAGCGCGATGCGGCAATGGGGCAGGCGTTCGCGCAGGAGCCGCGCATTGCGCGCCGCCGCGCGGTCGAGCGCGCCGAAAGCGGCGAGCGCGGGCGCGCGCAGATGGGCGATGGCGTCGAGCAGGTCGGCGTCGCCGGCCGGCCCGTCGTGGGAATGAAGGTCGGGCGCAAGCAGCGCGAGCGCGCTCACCCGCTGCGGCGCCAAGAGCGCGAGGCGCAGGGCGGCGTGGTCCTCGTCGCCGCGCGCCACGATCGCGAAGAGGCCGTGGCCCAGCGAATCGGCGCAGGTCAGCGCATGGCGCGCAAGGTCCGCGCTCTCCAGCGCCGGCGCGCCGTCGAGCGGCAAGGCGGCGGGCGCGAGCGCGATGAGATGCAGGCCCCTCGCCAGATCGTCCAGCAGGCGGCAGCTCGCGGGATCGGCGAAGCCCAGGCACAGCGTCGGCGCGCCGGCGCCGGCCTCCTGCGCCTCCATGGCGAAATCGCGGCATTCGAGCGCGCGCGCGCGCCACTCGACCCGATGAGAGTCATCGTGATGAGATTCGGCCTGATGAGCCCCGTCCTGATGCGTCTCGTGCTGCGCCATGGCCTTCGGGCTCCCGTCGCGCGCGCCCCCGCATGTCTTAACACGGACCCGCGCAGCGGTCAGTATGCAGCGCGGCGCTGGGCGCATAGACTGGCGCAAAAGGGGGAGCGCCATGCTGAACGTCGCCATCGTCGGACTTGGCCATTACGGCCAGCGGCTCGTGGACTCCGTCAATGGAATTTCGCAGCGCGTGCGCGTGACCCATGCGGTCGCGCCGCGGCCTGAGAAGGCGCGCGCGTTCGCCGCGGCCAAGGGCGTGACGCTGAGCGCGGATTACGCCGCCGTGCTCGCCGATCCCTCGATCGCGGGTATCGTCTCCTGCGGGCCTGCGCATCTGCACGCGCGCCATTCCCTGCAGGCGCTGGAGGCCGGCAAGCATGTGCTGGGCGTCAAGCCCATGGCGCTGGCGGGTGCCGACGCGCGCGCCTTGCAGGAGGCGGCGCAGGCGCGCGGCCTCGTGATGGCGATGGGCTATGATCGCTGTTTCATGCCCAATGTCGCGCGGCTGCGCGCGGAGATCGCGGCGGGCGCGCTCGGCGACCTCTTGCATGCGCAGGGCAGTTTCTGCGTCCATCGCTATCATCGCATCAAGCCGGGCGACTGGAAGGGCGATCCCGCCAACGCGCCGCCCGGCGGCCTCGCCGACCATATGCTCTATCTCTCCATCGAAACGCTGGGCGCGGTCGAGGAGGTTTTTGCGGCGGCGCGCCATGACGTCACCGACAATGCGCTCGCCGATTCCACCGCCGTCCTGCTGCGCATGCGCAATGGCGCGAGCGCGACGCTGACGGGGATCGGCGCGACGGCGCAGGATCAGCGCTTCCAGATTTTCGGCTCCAAGGGCTGGGCCGAGACGCGGGGTTCGCGAGACTTCCGCCTGCGCACGACGCAGGGACGCGAGGTCGAGGAGAGCCTGCCCGATCATGACGCGCAGCGGGCGGAGATGGAGGCCTTCGCCGATGCGGCGACGGGCGCGAAAGCCTTTCCCGTGCCGCTCGCCGACGCGGTTCATGGCGTGGCGGCGCTGGAGGCGATGGCGCGTTCCGCGCAGGAGGGCCGCGTCGTGCGCGTGGCCGGCTGAGCGCGATGCGAAAGACGCTCCGCAGCGGGCTGCGGAGCGTCCTTGCGCGTCGTCAGGCCGCCGGATCGGGCGGCCGGATCATCAGGCGTCGGCGGCTTATTTGCCGAGCGCCTTGTCGTAATAGGTGAGGTCGTAATATTTCTCCGGCGCGCCCATCTTCTTTTGCGGCTCGCCATATTGCTCGCGCAATTGCAGCGCGGTCTTCACGCCTTCGATGTCGAGCGCGGCCTTGGGCGACAGGCGGCTCTGCCCTTCGGTGAGGCCGATCACGCTGGGCGTGGCGGCGGCCTCGGGGATTTTCACGGCCTCGGCGAGGATCTTGATCGTCTCCTGCCTGTTGGCGGGTTCATAGATCCAGTCGACGGCGGAGATCATGGCGCGGATATAGCCCACCATGGCCTTTTCATTGTCCTTCGCCCACCAGCGGTTGGCGATCTGCACGGTGGCCTGATAACGGCCCACGCTGCTCACCGCCTCGCCGAGGAAGGAGAGGCCTTCCTTCTTCGCCTGGGTGGTGAAGGGCTCGCTGATGAGTCCCGCCGCCTTCGTGCCGGCGCGCAGGGCTTCGAGGCGCTCGCGCGTGCCGCCGACCGCCACGAATTTATAATCGGCGGGCATGAGGCCGTTCTTCTCGAGCATCTTGCGCAGCACGAAGGCGTAGCCGGTCGACAGGGAGTCGAGCGCGAATTCCTTGCCGCGCAATTCGCTGACGCTCTTGATCGACGGCAAGGCCATGAGGGCGAGTTCGGTCGAGGCGCCGCCCATGATGGTGATCAGGTCGGGCGCGCGTTCGGTCTTCGTCGTGCCCTGGCCTTCCTGATAGGCGATCAGATTGTCGAGCGCGGTGCTGGCGACCTGGAACTTGCCGTTGATGAGTCCGGCCATCTGGAAGCCGGAATTAGGCGTCGGCGTCACCTTCACCTCGATCCCTTCGCGCGCGAAGAAACCCTTGGCCTGCGCGACATAGATGGGCGTCGCGCTGGCGCCGGCGAAAATCACGGCCTCGATGGTCTGGGTCTGCGCCATGGCTCCTCCTCCTGCCGCTGCGGCGGCGAGCGCGGCGGCGGCGGCGATGCGTCTTGCGTTGGAAAGCTTCATCTGTCTCCCTCCCGAAAGCGCGCTCACGCGCGCCAGATCGCGTCCGGTCCGATATCGGCGGCGCGTTGCGCGCCGATATAGGCCATGGTGCGTTTCATCTCGTCCTTGAGGATGGCGAGCGCCTTGTCGGCGCCCGCCTGTCCGCCGGCGGCCACGCCATAGAGCGTCGCGCGCCCGCTGAGGACCGCGCTCGCGCCCAGCGCGAGGCATTTGACGATGTCGGAGCCGCGGCGCACGCCGGAATCCACGATCACCTCCGCCTTGTCGCCGACGGCGGCGACGATCTTCGGCAGGACGGCGAGCGTGGCGGGCGCGCTGTCGAGATTGCGCCCGCCGTGGTTGGACACGACGATGGCGTCGGCGCCATGGGCGAGCGCGGCCTGCGCGTCGTCGGGGCGCATCACGCCCTTGATGACGAGCTTGCCCGGCCAGATGTCGCGCAGGCGGTCCACGTCCTCCCACGACACCTTGTCGGCGCGCAGCGAGGTGGCGTGGCCGCCGCCCTTGCGCGCGGCGCCGCCGCTGAAGCGCGATTGATAGCGCTCGGGATAATTCACATGTTCGGGCATGCCGCCGGCCAGCAGATAACGTCCCATCACGCCGGCGAGCCATTCGGGATGGCGCAGCATGTCGGCCACCGAGCGCGCGTTCATCTTGTAGGGCGTGGCGAATCCGTTGCGGGCGTTGTGCTCGCGATTGGCGCCATGGCCGATGTCCACCGTCCAGATCAGCGCCTCGAAGCCGGCTCTGGCGGCGCGGCGCACGAGTTCGTAGGACATTTCCTTTTCGCGCCACATATAGAGCTGGAACCAGGCGCGCGCGCCCGATTCCTGCGCCACTTTCTCCATGGGCGTGTTGGAGCCCGTGGCGAGCGTGAAGGGCACGCCGGCGCGTCCCGCCGCCTTGGCCAGTTCGAATTCGCCCTCATGCCAGGTGAGGCCGGCGATTCCCGTGGGCGCGATGGCCAGGGGCAGGGCGGCGGGCGCGCCGAGGATCTGCGACTCGAGCCGCACGTCCGACACGTCCACCAGCACGCGATTGAGCAATTTGCAGGCGTCGAGCGCCGCGCGATTGCCGCCAAGCGCGACCTGATCCTCCGCCCCCTTGTCGAGATATTCGAAAACGCCCCTCGGCAGGCGCTTGCGGGCGACCTCGCGCAAATCCGCGATATTATAGCAAAGGTCCAGTCGGCCCATGGGGCCATGCCTCCCTCGTCGCGTGTTTCCGCGACCGGCCAGACCGTAGAAGCGCGGCGGGCGGGTGTCCAGACAGGGATATTACATCTCATAAATGGATTTATCGCCTCACTTCGGAGTCCGCGATCATGTCCGCTCAATTCCCGGCTCTCATGGCGCTCGTCTTTTAAGACGCCCGCCTTCCGCCCTGACGGCGCGTGGTCTCCAATGTCGCCTTCGGCATCGAGAAAACCGCGCTCGATCGCGCCGCCCGCAAGGCGCGCGCCCCTCGATCCTGCTGATGGACGAGCCCTTCTCCGCGCTCGACGTGGCCACCCGCGAATCCCTCCGACCGGATCGTGGCGCTCGGCGGCTAGCCGGGCGAGGTCAAGGCCGTGCGCAAGGTCGAGATCGCGCGCCCGCGCCGGCGCGGCCCCCTCGCGGCCCAGGAGCTGGCGGCCCGGGTCAAGCAGGACATCGCGGCCGAGCCGCTCGCCGCCGCCGACGCGACTGGGTGATCTGACGCGGCGCGGCCGGCTGTCTTCGACGTTTGGGCGGGGGCGCGCGTCATGTCCATTTTATCATTATAAAACAATGGCTTGATATTATTTGCCGGCGCTTGACACTTTCCGGCCCCGCTCCTATGTTGCGCGCGCTCGCAGGGGTTAAGTTCTGACGGAGTCCCAACATCCTGTCGTTTGGGTCCGGATCGGCTGTCGGGCGCTTTCCGTCGGGGCGCATGCGTCGTCGCACAGGAGAGCGCACATGGCTGAGTCCGAACGCGATGCGAATGAGGACGAGGCGCTGAAAGCGCGCCTTGAGCGGTTAAAGGGCGCGCTCGAGCAAAAGCGCGCCGAAGAACCGCGGCGGACTCCGCTGGACGATGTGTCTGCTGGCGCCACGGGGCGCGCCTTCAATCTGGGCGTGCGAGTGTTGTCTGAATTCGTGGCGGGACTCATCGCGGGCGTGGCCATCGGGCTGGCGCTCGATGCGTGGCTCTCGACAAAGCCGTTGTTCCTGATCGTCTTTCTGGCGTTTGGAACCGCGGCCGGCTTTTGGAACGTGTATCGGATCGCCGCCGGCCCGCAGGGGCGGCGTCGCGGCGGATCATGAAGGCTTTCGCATCCGCGCCCTGCGCGGCTAATCGAGGATGAAGACGTGGCTGCTTCCGCGGGAAACGCAATCGATCCGATCCATCAATTCGAAGTGACGAAGATCGTTCCGATCCAGTTGTTCGGCCACGACGTCTCCTTCACCAACGCCTCGCTGTTCATGGTGATCGTGCTGCTCAGCGTCCTGGGCCTCATGGTCTATGGCACGCGCTCGCAGGCGCTCGTGCCCGGCCGCCTGCAGGCCGCCGCCGAAATGGCCTATGAATTCGTCGCCTCCACCGTGCGCGGCACCGCCGGCAACGACGGAATGCGCTTCTTCCCCTTCGTCTTCTCGCTGTTCATGTTCGTGCTGTTCTCGAACCTGATCGGCCTTGTGCCCTACACGTTCACGGTGACCAGCCAGATCGTGGTGACCTTCGCGTTCGCCGCGCTCGTCATCCTCACCGTGCTGCTTTACGGCTTCGCGCGGCACGGCATGCATTTCCTGCGTCTGTTCGTGCCCTCGGGCGTGTCGCCGGCGCTTTTGTGGTTCGTGGTGCTGATCGAGGTGATCTCGTTCCTGTCGCGCCCGATCTCGCTGTCGGTTCGTCTGTTCGCCAATATGCTGGCGGGCCATATCACTCTCAAGGTTTTCGGCGGATTCGTCGCCATGCTGCTGGGCGCCGGCGCCTGGGCGGCCCTTGCGCCGCTGCCCCTTCTGGGCGTCGTCGCGCTCACCGCGCTCGAGCTGCTCGTGGCGGTGCTGCAGGCTTACGTGTTCGCCATCCTCACTTGCGTCTATCTCAACGACGCAATCCACCCGGGCCACTGATAAATATCCAACAACAGACGGTCGCCCTCTCACACTCGAACAGGAGTTCGACATGGATCCCGTAGCAGCTAAGTATATCGGCGCCGGTCTGGCCGCCATCGGCATGGGCGCCGCCGCGATCGGCGTCGGCGCGATTTTCGGCAACTTCCTCTCCGGCGCGCTGCGCAACCCGTCGGCCGCCGACGGCCAGTTCGGCCGCGCGTTCATCGGCGCCGCGCTTGCGGAAGGTCTCGGCATCTTCGCGTTCCTCGTCGCGATCCTGCTGCTGTTCGTGGTCTGACGAACGTTTTCGCGCGGCTCCCGGCGACGGGGGCCGCGCCTTGCCGCTGACGTTGTCCGGCTTGTCCGGTTCTGTCTGAAACTAGCGCCCAGGACTGCACGATGTTCATCACGCAAGCCATCGCCGCCACCGCGGCCCAGCCCGGCGCCGCCGCCGCCGCCAAGGCGCCTTTCCCGCCATTCGACGTCTCGACTTTCGCGGGACAGGTCTTCTGGCTGGCGATCACGTTCGGCGCGCTTTACTTCATCATGTCGCGCGTCGCGCTGCCGCGGGTCGAGAAAATCCTCGAAGTCCGCCGCCTGCGCATCGAGGGCGACCTCGAAGCCGCCGCCGCCGCGCAGAAATCCGCCGAAGCCGCCGTCGCTCATTACGAGAAGACGCTCGCCGACGCGAAGGCCGCCGTGCAGAAGAACGTGCAGGAGCTGCGCGAACGTCTGGCCGGGGAAGCCGATATCCGGCGCAAGGCGCTCGAGAGCGAGCTGAACGCGCGCATCGCCGCCGCCGAAGAGAAGATCGCCGCGTCCAAGGCGCAGGCGATGAGCAACGTGTCCGCCATCGCGGCGGAGGCGGCGGGCGCGATCGTGCGCCAGATCACCGGCCGCGAGGCTGATTCCAAGGCGGTGGCCCAGGCCGTCGCCGGCGTGAAGGCCTGAGGAGAGCGCCATGCATTTCGACGCGAGTTTCTTCGTCGCGCTGGGCTTCGTCCTGTTCGTCCTGCTGCTGGGCTATGTGGGCGTGCACACCAAGATCGCCGGCGCGCTCGACGGTCGCGCGAAGCTGATCGCCGACGAGCTGGCGCAAGCGCGGCTCCTGCGCGAGGAGGCCGAGGCCGTTCTCGCCTCCTATCAGAAGAAGGCCGGCGAAGCGCAGGCGGAAGCCGATTCCATCCTGCGCGTCGCGCGCGAGGAAGCCGAGGCGCTCGCCGCTGAATCGGGCGCGCGCATGAACGAATTCGTCGCCCGCCGCACGCAGCAGGCGGAAGCCAAGATCGCCATCGCCGAATCGCAGGCCGCCCATGCGGTGCGCGCGGCCGCCGCCGACGCCGCCGTCCTAGCCGCCGAGACGGTGCTGCGCGCGCAGATGAAGGACGGTCTGGGCGGAGAGCTGGTCCAGCGCGGCGTCGGCGACGTGCGCAAGGGCTTCGCCAATTAAACGCGCCTTCGACGGCGGATGTTAAAAAACCCCGGAGCCGCGCTCCGGGGTTTTCGTTTGGGCGGCGGGCGACGAGCGCCTGTGCGCGCTCGTTCCGCAGATTCGTTGCGCAGATTCATTCCGCCGCTTCGTCCTCGCTCCAGGGCGCGGGCCGGGAAGCCGCGTTCCGGCGCGTTTATCAGGTTCCGGGCATGACAAAGGTGAACCAGGCGCTGGGCCGGCTCGTGCGCGCACCGGGCCAGCGCGCCCGCGTGCTGCTGCACTGCCGCCGCTTCCTCGAGCCGAGCTACGCGGAACTGCTCGCTCCCGAATATCGGGGCGGCGTTCAGGTGGCCGACGACCTCGCGCTTGCCGCCTGGCTGGGCGCACCCCCGCCGGCTTAGAACGTGTCGGGCACCT
>CAIXDD010000051.1 GCA_903918155.1 uncultured Hyphomicrobiales bacterium | reverse complement strand
GGTCATCGGCGGTCCCTGCGCTGGCGCGGCGGCGCGCGCCTCGCGCGGGATGATGCCGCATGGCGGGGCGGCGCGCCAGCGGGGCCTTTTCTTCGCGCGCGCGATGGGAGACAAAGACGAAACGAACCAATGGGGGAGCCTGTGGGCGGGAGCGAGGCGAGGAAGAGCGGCGCGACGGTCGAACGAACGGCCATCGTCGTGGGCGGCGGCGTCGGCGGGTTGTGCGCGGCCATCGCGCTGGCGCGCAAGGGCTGGCGCGTGCGCGTGCTGGAGCAGGCGCCGCAGTTCGGCGCCATCGGCTACGGCATCCAGCTCGGGCCCAATGTGTTCCCCATGTTCGAGCGTCTGGGGCTGGCGGAGGCGGTGAAGGCGAAATCGCTCATCCCCGGCAATGTGTGGATGTTCGACGCCTTCGACGGCGCGCCGGTCACGCGGGTGCGCACGGACGCCGATTTCGTGGCGCGCTACGGTCATCCCTATGTGGTCATCCATCGCGTCGACCTGCATCAGACGCTCGTGGCCGCCTGTCGCGATTATCCCGAGATTCATCTCGACGAGAACGCCGCAGTGACGAGTTTTGAGGATTTCGGCGATCACGTCGTCGTGTCCACGCAGGACGGGCGGCGCATGGCGGGCGCTTTCGTGGTCGGCGCCGACGGCATCCGCTCGCGCCTGCGCATGCTGATGATCGGCGACGGCGAGCCCGCGCTCATCGGCTATGTGGCCCATCGCACCATCGTTCCCATCGAACAGGCGCCGCGCGGGGCGAATCTGGCGGACGTGGCGCTGTGGGGCGGGCCGGGATTCCATATCGTGCATTATCCGCTGCGCGATCATTCGCTGTTCAACATCGTCGCCGTGTTCCGCACCGACACGTTTTCGCAAAAGGGCGACGTCGCCTCCTATCGCGCCGAATTGCAGGCGACCTATCGCGACGCGCATCCGGCGATGCGGGAGATGATCGGCATGCTCGATCTCGACCGGCGCTGGCCTGTGGGCGACCGCGCGCCGCGCCGCGGCTGGTCGCAGGGGCGCGCCGTGCTGCTGGGCGACGCCGCGCACGCCACGCTGCAATCGCTGGCGCAGGGCGCGGGCATGGCCATCGAGGATGCGGTGATCTTCGCGGAATGCGTGGCGCTCGCGCAAGGCGACCATCCGCGCGCGTTCCGCGCCTTCGAGAAAGCGCGGCTGCTGCGCACCGCGCGCGTGCAATATGAAAGCCGCGCGATGTGGAACGATCTCTACCACACCGGCGGGCTGGAGAGCGAGGCGCGCAACGAAGCCTATCGCGCGCGCAGCGACGAGGACGTGCGGCGCTGCCTCGACTGGCTCTATCGCGGCGCGCAGGTTCCCACCGCGATCTAGGGGCGCGCCGCGGGCTCGCCCGCGATCAGCGCGCGCGCGTCGTCGCGGAACCGGCTGCGCGAGGCCTCGCGCGAATAGAACATGTGCCCGCCCGCATAAACCTCGAACCGCAGGCGCGCGGGATCGCCCGTGCGCGGAAGCTGGTCGAGAACCATCTGCGTCTCGAAATAGGGCGTCACCAGATCGGTGAGGCCATGGACGATCAGCGTGCGCAGCGCGGGATCGAGCGCCATGGCGCGTTGCAGGTCGCGCACGGATTCCTGCCGGCTGCGTTCGCTCCAGTCCCATTGGCGGCCGGCCTGTTCGTTTTGGAACTGATAGCGGCCGTCGGGCACGACCCATTCGAGCTTGTCGCGATAGAGGCCGACCATCGCCTGCACGATGGGCGCATGCAGGCCAAGGCGCATCTGGTCGTCGGCGTCCGGCCCTTCGCCGTAGGGCGAGGGATCGAGGCCCAGCACGCGCGCGTCATAGAGGCTGGGAACCTTGCCCTGCGCGCGGGCGATCTCGGCGACATACGCCTCCAGCGGCACGCGGCCCGCATGGCGCGCGACGACGTCGCTCGGCAGGCCGGTGAGGCGGGCGACCTGCGCCGTCAGGCGCGCGAGCGCCGGCGCGTCGTTCACGCCGCGCATCAGATCCGCGAGATATTCGCCGCGTGCATAGGATTCCACGTCGGCCAGATCGGCGCGGCTTGCGGCGGCGCGCGCGCCGGCCGCATAGGCGGGCAGGCGCGCCACATGGTCGAACAGGCTGCGGCGCGCATGCAAGCGCCCGAAATCGAGCACGGGGGAGACGAGCGCGAGCGCGCTCACGCCCACGCCCTGATCCACCTGCAGGCGATGCGCGATCTTGGGAACGCGAAAGCCGCCGTAGCTCTCGCCCACGAGCGTCACCGGCGAGCCGCCGCGCCCGCGCGCCTCCAGCCAGCGGCGAATGGTCGTGGCCAGCGAGTCGACGTCGCCGTTCACGCTCCACAGCCATTTGCGCGTGTCGTCGCCGCCCAGCGTGCGGCTATAGCCCGTCCCTGCGGGATCGAGGAAAACGAGATCGGTGAAGGGAAGCCATGTCTGCGCATTGGTTTCGAGGCTCGCGGGCGCGGAGGGACGCGCGGCCTCCTCGTCCATGCGCAGGCGCCACGGGCCCATGGCGCCGAGATTGAGCCAGGCCGATGCGTAGCCCGGCCCGCCGTTCATGGCGAAGGCGACGGGGCGTTGGGCGCGCGCGGGGGCGTCCAGCTCGAACGCCAGAAAGGCGATGTCGGCGACCGGCGCGCCCGTGTCGCGATTGGCGAGGCGGATCGATCCTGCGGTGGCGAGAAAGGCCAGCGTGCGCCCGTCCTGCAGCGTGATCGCGTGGCGCGTGGTCTTGTCGGCGGGCAGCGGCGCCATGGCGGGCGCGGAGGCGGGCGCGTTCGCCTGCGGCGATCCCGGGCC
>CAIXDD010000050.1 GCA_903918155.1 uncultured Hyphomicrobiales bacterium | reverse complement strand
CGTCGCGCGCGGCGATGGCGGCGTGCAGCGCCTGCGCGTCCATCGCGCCCTCGCCATAGGCGGCGTGGAAGCGGAAGAAACGCAGCACGCGCAGATAATCCTCCGCGATGCGCGTCGCCGCGTCGCCGATGAAGCGCACGCGGCGGGCGGAAATGTCGGCCAATCCGTCCACATGATCGTGCAGGCGCCCCTGCGCGTCCACGAAAAGCGCGTTCATGGTGAAATCGCGCCGCAGCGCGTCGGCGCGAAAGTCGCGGCCGAATTTCACCGTCGCATGGCGCCCATGCGTCTCCACGTCCTCGCGCAGGGTCGTCACTTCGAAGGGCTCGCCGTCGACGACGATGGTCGCGGTGCCATGTTCGACGCCGGTGGGCACGGGCTTGAAGCCCGCCGCGACGGCGCGCGCCATGGTTTGCCGCGGCTCCATCGTCGTGGCGAGATCGACCTCGTGCACGGGCTCGCCCAGAAGCGCGTTGCGCACGGCGCCGCCCACGACGCGGGTCTCTTCGCCTGCGCCGTTGAGCGTTCGCAGGAGCGCGCGCAGGCGCGGCTGCGCGAGGAAAGGCGCATCAACCAGCGATCCCTCGACGACGCGCGCGTTCACAGATAGAGCCTTTCGTAAAGATTGCGCAGCATGCCCGCCGTCGCGCCCCAGATGTGACGCTCGCCATAAGGCATGGCGTAGAACCTGCGCAGGCGACCGCCGCGTTCGCGCTCGACCAGCGCATGATTGTCGGGCGACATCAGGAACGACAAGGGCGCCTCGAACGACTCCGCCACTTCGATCGCGCACAGGCGCGCCTCGAAGGGCCGCTCCACGACCGCCACCACGGGCACGATGCGATAGCCCGTGCCGGTCTGATAGGCGTCGAGCAGGCCCAGCGGGCGCACCGCCTCGGGCGGCAGGCCGATCTCCTCCTGCGCCTCGCGCAAGGCGGTGGCGACGGGGTCCGTCTCCTGATCGTCCATCCGCCCGCCGGGAAAGGCGATCTGGCCCGCATGCGCGCGCAGGCCGGCCGCCCGCTGTATGAACAAAAGCCCCGCCCCCTGCGGCCCCTCGATCGCCGCCACCAGCACGGCGGCGGGTTTGGGTTGGGGAGGCTTGGGTTGGTGAAGCTCGGGCTGGAGAAGCTCGGGGGTCGCCAAAGCGGGATCAAGGCCGGGCGCGAGGGCTGGCGCGAAGGCTGGCGCGAAGGCTGGATCAAGAGAATGATCCCCCAGTCCGGCGGCGGCGGCCGTGAAAACGTCCGGGGGCAAATCGAAGCTGAGCCGCCGGCTGGCCCGCCAGGCGAAATCCTCCAGCGAAAAAGGCGCGTGCGGACTGGTCAAGACGACGCCTCCAGCCCTTCGGCGGGCGCGATGGGGAAGAAAGCGCCCCCCGAGGCCACGCCGAACATGAGCCGCCCGTCGCTCTCGCGCATCTCGCCGCATTCCGCCAGCGCCACCGCCAGCGAACGGCTCACCCGCGCCCAGAGATCGCCGCGCACGCGCACATAGGGCTTCAGCCCGTCGCGCGCCGCCCGCTCGAAGCGCAGCGGATGGTCGGGCCCCGCCGCGATCTCCTCGTCCAGATTGGTGCGCAGCACGAAGACGGCTCCGCCCGGCCCCGCCTCGCGGCGCATGTCGCGCACGGCGAAAGGGGCGTCCTCCACCTCGACCGCCACTTTTTCGACCGGCGTCACAAGCACATGGCCCTGCGGATCCTTGCGGAGGAGCGCGGCGAAGAGCTTGACCATGCGCGGGCGGTTGATCGCCCCGCCCTGATGAAACCAGCGCCCTTCGGAATCGATTCTGAGCCCGATGTCGCGCAGCACGGGGGGATTCCACAGATGCACGGGCGCGGGACCGTCGCCGGGCGCCCATTTGCGCGCCGCCGCCGCCATTCCGCTCACGGTCTGTTCGAAACCCGCGTCCGCCATCATCGCAACATAACCTGCGGCCAGCTTTCGGGGGAATGTTGCGCCCTGCGCATCGACAAGCGCGCAGCGGCCTCTAAACTGGCCCATGAGAGGGCGCGCGCGGGCCCAAGCATATCCGGCGCGCGCGCAAACGGGAAATGCGTCCCGCACGGCCCCGCGAGGGCCGCAAGGGCCGCAGCCCCGCAAGGGCCGCAAGGGTGGAGGTCGCATGAGCGCGGTTGAGGATTTTGCGGCTTCCAGCGACGCCGACGCCATGCGCATGGCGGAAAGCGCGATGGAGAAGGCCGGCGCCGCGCGCGCGGCGGCGGGCCAGGTCATCTTCGGCCAGTCTCAGGTGGTGGAGG
>CAIXDD010000049.1 GCA_903918155.1 uncultured Hyphomicrobiales bacterium | reverse complement strand
GGCGGTAATCGCCCCGGCGCGCCAGCAATTCGCCGGCGAGCGCGCTGGCGGGCGCCAGCGCCGGATTGAGGCGGATCGCCTCGCGCGCCAGCGCCAGCGCCTCCGCAGGATCGCGCTCGCGCAATTCGAGCGCCATGGCGGTTTTCAGCGCGGCGCGCTGGCGGTCCGCGCTCGCGCGGTCGATCGACTTGCGCGCGGCGCCCGCCTCCACGATGGCGAGCGCGGCCTTCCAATCGTCGGCCATGGCGGCGCGCTCCAGCATGGCGTCGCTCGCCCAATCGGGGGCGGCCAGATCATGGGCGCGGCGCGCGAAAGCCTCGGCGGCGGCCTCGTCGCCGCGCCGGCGCGCTTCCGCATGCAGGCCGCGCAGGCCCAGCATCTGCGTTTCGGGCCGGTCGGCCATGCGCTGGAACAGGCGCTCGGCGCGCGCGCGGTCGCCTTCGAGCTGGGCGGCCTGGGCGGCCAGCAGCAGGGCGAGCGGCTCCTCGCCGATCAGCTTTTCGGCTTCGCGCGCGGCTTTCGCCGCCATGCGCCGGTCGCCCGCGCCCACGGCCACCATGCCGCGGGTGAGGGCGGCCAGCCCCTTGTCGCGCCGGCGCATGCGCGCGGTGAAGGACATCAGGCCGGGGATGCGGAAGACGAAGTGGACGACGCTCCACGCGACCATCGCGACGGCGAGCAGCGCAAGGCCGATCGCCAGCCCCGCCACGAGGCTCGTCTCATAGCGATAGCCGGCGAGGGTCAGCGCCAGTCCGCCGGGCAGATCGGCCACCCATGCGAAGCCGAAGGCGAGCGCGGCCAGCGCGGCGAGAAACAGAAGGATGCGGATCATGTCGCGGGCGCCTCGCCTGTCTGGGTCACGGCCGGGCGAGGCGCGCGAGCGCCTCTGCGAGAAGGGATTGCGCGGCCGCATCGGCGGCCAGACGCGTGCGCGCCTGCCGCGCCCAATCGGCGCCGGCGGCTTTCGCGGCCTCGGGCAGGCGCTCCCATTCGGCCAGCGCGGCGCCAAGATCGCCCCGGGCGAGCGCGCGTTCGATGCGCGCGGGCGCGTCGCCGGGCTGGGCCGCGTCCGGTTCGCCCACAGGGCGCACGCGCACGAAACCGCTGGCGCCGCGCGCGAGCTTGTCGAGCCAGCCGTCGCCCTCGCCGGCGGAGGCCGGCGGCGCATTGGCTTGCGAGTTGGCTTGCGAGATGGCCTGCGAATTCGCTTGCGCGATCCGCGGTTCGGCCTGCGCGAAGGCGCGCGTCAGGGCTTCGAGGCGCGGCGCGCCGGCCTGCGCCAGCGGCTTCAACGCGTCGAGCGTCGGCGCGGAGGCGCCGATGGCGGCCAGCGCGTCGAGTTCGCCGGCGAAGGGGCGGCCTGCGTCGAGGGCGCCCAGCAGCGCCTGCGCGAGCGCGACATGGGCCGCCGCGCGCGTCTGGGTCGCGCCCGTCTGCGCGCGGGCGTTTTCCGCAAGCCCTGCGGCGCGCAGGGCGTCTCGCGTCTGGTCGAGCGCGCCCTGCAGGGGCGGCAGGGCCGCCTCCATCGGCGTGAGGCGGGCTTCGAGCGCGGCGAGCCGTCGCTCCAGCGGCGCGAGATCTACGGCGGGATCGGCGGGCGCGGCGGCGATCGCGCGCATGTCGGGATCCGCGCGCCCCTCGCTCTTGGGGGCGGCGAGCGCTTTCTCCATGGCCTCAAGGCGCGTGGTCAGCGCGGCCAGCGCATCGGGGCGCGCGGCGGCCGCCTTCGCCGTCTCCGCGAGGATGGAGGCGCGCGCCCGGGCGAGCGCTTCGCCGGCGCGGCTTTCCGCCGCCTTCGTCTCCTGTTCGAGCGCGCTGAGCCGGCCTTCGAGCGCCTGAAGGGCCGCAGATTCGGGCGCCCCGCCGCCCGCAGGCAGCATGAGGAAGAAGGCGACCGCGCTCACGAGCGCGGCGACGCCGACCGCCAGAAGCGGCGCAAGCAAAGGCGAGCGGGTCGCGCCTGCGGGCTTTTCGCGCTCGGGCTTGTGGCTCTCGGGCTTATGGCTCTCGGGCTTTTCGCTGTCGGCTCCTTGCGCGGCGGGGGGCGCGTCGAGCCGCTCCGCCTCGCCGTCGATGACGGGCGGCTGGCGCTGGGGCCGCTCGCGATTGGGATTGGGCCCTTGCGCCCGCTCGTCTGCGTCTGCGCCCTGGGGCGGCCTTGCGTCGTTCATCTCGCTCCATCCCGAAGGGCGGGCCCGAAGGCGTGGGGGGCGGCGCCGCGGCGTGGCCCTGATTCCGGCCCACCATAGGCGAGCCGCGCGCGTCGCGAAACTCTTCCGCTCAAGCCGATGCGCTCCCCTGAATCGCCGCGATGGCCTCCGCCAGCTCCAGCAGGCGGCGCGCGGGCTCGATATGCAGCCGCTCGACCATCCGCCCGTCGATGGAGACGGCGCCCTTGTCGGCGTTGTCCGGCAGGTCGAAGGCGCCCGCCACCTTGACGGCCCAGGCGATCTCCTGCGCGCTCGGCGCGAAGGCCGCGTTGCAGGGGGCGATCTGCGCGGGATGGATGAGCGTCTTGCCGTCGAAGCCCAGCGCGCGGGCCTGGGCGCATTCGGCGGCGAAGCCCTCCGCGTCGGAGAAATCGTTGTAGACGCTGTCGAACAGGTCGAGCCCATGGGCGCGGGCGGCCAGCGCGCAGTGCAAAATCCACGGCGTCAGATTCGCGCGGGCGGGGCCCGGCTCCACGCGCGTCTCGCGCGCGAGGTCGTTGAGCCCCAGCACGAAGGCGGACAGGCGGGAGGCGGGGCCGCGCGCGGAGATGGCGCCGGCTTCGAGCACGCCGCCGGCGGTCTCGATCATGGCCCACAGGCGCAGGCCCGGCGGCGCGTCGGCCATGGCGGCGCAGGCGGCGTCCACGTCTTGCGGGCTGCGGATTTTGGGAAAAAGCAGGGCTGCGGCGCCGCCGTCGACGAGGGCGGCAGCGTCCGCCGCGCCCCAGGGCGTGTCGAGCCCGTTCACGCGCACCACGATCTCGCGCGTCCCATAGGCTCCCGCGCGGGCGTCGCGCAGCGCCTCGACCACGGCCTGCCGGGCCTGCGCCTTGCGCTCGGGGGCGACGGAATCCTCCAGGTCGAAGATCAGCCCGTCGGCGGGCAGGGTCCGGGCCTTCTCCAGCGCGCGCGGATTGGATCCGGGCATGAACAGCATGCTGCGGCGCGGTTTCAGGCTCATGCAAAGGTCTCCGCGGGCTTCGGTCCGGCGTCGCGCCACAATAGCGGGGGCGCAACCGCCCCGCCATGGCGCTTTCGTCTGCGCGCGCCGTCGCGGCCGAGCCTCAGATGCGGCCCATCAGCAGCAGAACGACGACGATCACGAGCACGACGCCCAGCACGCCGCTGGGCCCATAGCCCCAGGAGCGGCTGTAGCCCCAGTTCGGAATGGCGCCCACCAGGGCCAGAACGATGATGATGACGAGCAATGCGCCAAGGGACATGGAAGCCTCGCCGGGGCGGAGGACGGGCGCCCGGCTCGCCGCCCGCGAAGCCCCGGGTCAAGCATAATGCGCGGCAGCCGCCTTTGTTCCCGCGCGCATTGAACTGCGCCCGCGCTTCCACTAGACCCGGCCTCGCAACAGAGGCGCCGCCATGAGACCCCTCGTCGAATCCGCTTTTCCGGCCGCGCTCGTGCGCGGCTATCGCGCCTTTCTCGGCGATCGTTTCCAGAGCGAACACGCGCGCTATCGCGAACTGGCGCAGGCGGGCCAAAGCCCGACCACGATGGTGATCGGCTGTTGCGACTCGCGCGTCTCGCCGGAAGTGATCTTCGATGCGGGGCCCGGCGAATTGTTCGTCGTGCGCAACGTCGCCAATCTCGTGCCGCCCTATGCGCCCGACGACGATTATCACGGCACGTCCGCCGCGCTCGAATTCGCGGTGATGGCGCTGCGCGTGCAGCATGTCGTCGTGCTGGGCCATGCGCAATGCGGGGGCGTGCGCGCCTATGCGGAGAGCGAGACGCAAAGCGGCGCGGCGCCGCTCTCGCCGGGCGATTTCATCGGCAAATGGATCAAGCTTCTGGGCCCCGCCCATGAGGCGCTTGGGCCCCCGCAGGGCGCCTTCGCCGATTACGTGGAGGCGCTGGCGCTGGAATCGATCAAGCAATCGCTCGCCAATCTGCGCACCTTTCCCTGCGTGCGCACGCTGGAGCAGCGCGGCGCGCTGGCCTTGCATGGCGCCTATTTCGGCGTGATGGACGGTCGCCTGCGCGCCTATGATCCCGCGCGCGGGGCGTTCGAGTCCATCGCCGGCGAGGCCCATCAGGCGGCCTTGGCGACGGCGCGCTTCTAGCGCAAGATCGGCACGCCCGCTTTCGCCGCGTTCGCGCGTTTCACAGGTCGCCGTCCATGCTTCCGCTTTCCGTCCTCGATCTGTCGTTCGTCACCACGCAGACGCCGCCCTCGCGCGCTTTGGCGCAGACGGTGGCGCTGGCGCAGGCGGCGGAGCGTCTGGGCTATGCGCGTTTCTGGCTCGCCGAACATCATTCCATGGGCTCCATCGCCTCCTGCGCGCCGGATCTGATGATCGCGCGGATCGGGGCGGTCACGCAGACCATTCGTCTGGGCTCGGGCGGGGTCATGCTCGCCAATCATGCGCCGCTCGCCGTGGCGGAGCGCTACAAGACGCTTGAAGCCCTGTTTCCCGGCCGCATAGATCTCGGCCTCGGCCGCGCGCCCGGCAGCGACCAGACGGCCGCCTTCGCGCTGCGGCGGCGCATGGAGGAGCGCGGCGGCGACGAATTCCTCGAACGCCTGCAGGAATTGCTCGCCTGGGAGAGCCGCGACTTTCCGCAAGGCCATCCGTTCCAGCGCGTGTTCGCCATGCCCTCCGACGCGCCCTTGCCGCCGCTCTTCCTGCTTGGGTCGAGCGATTACAGCGCGCATTTGTCCGCGCGCATCGGCGTCGGCTACGCCTTCGCCTCGCATTTCTCCGATCATGACGCGCGCGCCCCCATGCGCGCCTATCGCGCCGGGTTCGAGCCCTCGGCCCAGCTCGCCCGGCCCCATGCGATCATCGCGCTGGCCGCCGTGGTCGCGCAGACCGACGAGGAGGCCGAGCGGCTCGCCGCCACTTATGATCTCAACTGGCTGCGCCGCGCGCGCGGCGAGGTCGCGCCCCTGCCCAGTCCCGAAGAAGCGCTCGCCTATCCGTGGAGCGAAAGCGAACGCGCTTATGTGCAAGCCAAGCGCGCGCGCCTGTTCGTGGGCGCGCCCGACCGGGCGGCGGCGCAGATCGCGGAATTCGCGGAGCGCACGCAAGCCGACGAGGCGATGGTCACCTGCGCGATCTTCGATCCCGCCGCGCGGCTGCGCTCCTATGAATTGCTGATGGAGGCGTGGCGCGCGCGCCCTGCGCGCCCGCAGCAGGCCGCCGAATAGGCGTCAGAACAATTTCGCGCTCGCCCGCCGCGCGCCTTCCACGAGACTCCTGAATTTCGCCTCGACGATGGCGGGATGCACCTCCGGCAGCGCGCGGGGCGTGGAGGCGAAGCCGCAATCGGTGGAGGCCATCACCTGCTCGCGCCCCACGACTTGCGCGAAACGGGCGATGCGCTGGGCGACGAGATCGGGATGCTCCACCAGAACGCTCGCATGGGTGACGACGCCGGGCAGCAGCATTTTCTCCGCCGGTAGTTTCACGTCGCGCCAGATCTCCCATTCATGTTCATGCCGGGGATTGGCGAATTCGAAAGAGAAATAATCCGCGCGGATCTTCAGCAGAAGATCGGTGAGATGGCGCATTTCGAGATCATGGGTGCGCGGGCCCATATTGATTCCATAGCAGGTGTGGTGGCGCACGCGGTTTGCGGGAATGTTGCGCACGGAATGGTTCATCGCCTCCACGCGGCGGGCGGCCCAGCGGCGCGCGTCCTCCACGCTCATGTCGGGATTGAGCATGTAATGCATCGCCAGCCGCGGATCGTCGAGCTGCACGCTGAAGCCGGCGGCGACGATGGCCTCGTATTCGACGCGCATCGTCTCGGCGATCGCCTCCAGGAATTCGTCTTCGGTCTTGTAATGCATGTTCACGACCGCCCCTTCCACCGTTCCCACGGAGGCGGCGGGGATGAAGGCGTCCGCAAGGTCGCGGCCGGCGAGCGCGCCTTTCAGATTTTCGAGATCCGCCTTCAGGATGTCATGGCCGGAATAGGCGAGCGGGCCCACGCATTCGGAGCCGGCGGGCTGGGTGCCCGAATGGCCGGCGGCGTAGAATTCGGGAAAGGCGTCGATCTCCTTGGTGCGCGCGCGGCCCGTCGGCTTGCCGGTGCGCCCCTGCACGCCGGAGATGCGCTCATGCACGTAAGCGAAGAAGCCCACTTTCGATTGCTCGCCGTCGCTCACGACGTCCACGCCCAGATCGGCCTGCCAGGCGACGCATTCGGTCACCGCGCGGCGCACGGCTGCGGCATAGGCGGCGGGATCGACGGCGCGCTTGTCCATGCGCGCGACCATCAGCTCCGAGAGCCAGGCCGGTCGGGGCAGGCTGCCCACATGGGTGGTGAGGATGCGCTGTGCGCGGGCCGTGGCGATGGACATGTTCCCTCCCGTTTCCGTGTTTTCCCATGCTTGGCAAAAAGAAAGCCCGGACGCAACGTCCGGGCTTCCAGAAAGGCGCTTGCGCCGGTTTGCGTTTACGCTTTTTTGGCGCGCGGGGAGATGAGCTTGCGGTTGACGAGCACTTCCGCGATCTGCACCGCGTTGAGGGCGGCGCCCTTGCGCAGATTGTCGGAGACGCACCAGAAGGCGAGGCCGTTCTCCACCGTGGCGTCCTCGCGGATGCGCGAGACATAGGTGGCGTCTTCGCCGGCGGCCTCATGCGGGGTGATGTAGCCGCCGGGCTCGCGCTTGTCGATGACGAGCACGCCGGGCGCCTCGCGCAGGATGTCGCGGGCCTCTTCGGCGGAGATCGGCTTTTCGAACTCCACATTCACAGATTCCGAATGGGAGATGAACACGGGCACGCGCACGCAGGTGGCGGTGAGCTTGATCTTGGGATCCAGGATCTTCTTCGTCTCCGCCATCATCTTCCACTCTTCCTTCGTGAAGCCGTCCTCCATGAAGACGTCGATCTGGGGAATGAGGTTGAAGGCGATGCGCTTGGGAAATTTCTTCGACTCGACGGGATCGGACACGAAGACGGCGCGGGTCTGGGCGAATAATTCGTCCATGGCTTCCTTGCCGGCGCCGGAGACGGATTGATAGGTGGAGACGACGACGCGCTTGATGGTCGCGCGCTCATGCAGCGGCTTGAGGGCCACGACGAGCTGGGCGGTCGAGCAATTGGGATTGGCGATGATGCCCTTCTTGCGGAAACCGGCGACCGCGTCGGCGTTCACTTCCGGCACGATGAGGGGCACGTCGGAATCATGGCGCCAATGGGAGGAATTATCGATCACCACGCAGCCCTGCGCGGCGATCCTGGGCGCCCATTCCTTCGAGACCGCGCCGCCCGCCGACATCAGGCAGATGTCCGTGTCGGAGAAGTCGTAGGTGTCGAGATGCTTGCACTTCAGGGTCTTGTCGCCGAAGGAGACTTCCGTGCCGATGGAGCGGCTGGAGGCGAGGGCGACGACTTCGCCCACCGGAAAACGGCGCTCGGCGAGAATGTCGAGAAGCTCGCGGCCCACATTGCCCGTGGCGCCGGCGATGGCGACCTTGAAACCCATGATCATACGTCCTGTGCGTTCGAAACGGGCCGCCCGGAGCCCCGACCGCCCTGACCGCGGGCCAGAGACACGCGCGCGCCTCGAAAGTCAATCGGCCCGCAGGCCGCCCCGGCGGGCGGCGGAGCATGGCCGGGCGCGAGCCATGCGTTAACCCAAATCCTTAAAGCGCCGTTGACCCTGAAGCCAGACGAGCGGTCGATGGTAACGACTCGATGAAGTCCACGCTGCAAAGTCGAGCGGTTTCCCGCCCGCAGCCTTCGGGCGGCCGGGACGCGTGGAGTGCGTGGATGAGTTTGGCGGATGCGTCGGGGCCGGAGCCGGCCCGTTTCGACATCGCGACGGTGCGCGGCGCGCTGGCTCAACAGGGCGGCGCGCCCCGCCGCACCGGAGCGCTTTGGCTTGAGCGCGTGCGGATCGCCGCGCAGGCGGAGCTGGAGCGTCGCGCCCGCGGCCTGCTGGAGTCCGCCCTCGTGCGCCGTTGCGGGGCGGGGCTCGCCGCGATCTTCGGCTTGTGGCTCGGCTATACCTCGCCTGCGCCCGCGCCTGTGGCGGAGCCCGCCTTCGGCGAGGCGGCCTCCACTTGGCTCGACATCGTGAAGCCGTTCCAGCTCTATGAAGTGGCGGCGACCGAGTTCGAAGACTCCTGGGGGCTTTACGAAGCCCAGCACAATCTGCAGGGCGGCGGGCGGCGCGACACGCTGTCCTTCGGCGCGCTCGACAAAAGCGAGTCCTATCTGCGCGTGTCCTTCTACCGCATCGGCCGCGAGGACGCCGCCGAGCCCACCATGTGGGTGGAGATGGCGCGGCGGGCGGCGGGCGCCGGGCTTTCGGTGGACCGCGCCTCCGCGCCCACCTTGCTGCCCACGCGCTTCGGCGCGTTCGAGGCCAGCGACCTCACCATGTCGGGGGCGGCGGGCGTGCGCGTGTGCATCGGCTTCCGCCTGTCGGAGACCTCGCCGCGCCTGCGCATTTCTGGTTTCGCCTGCGGCGAGCAGGGCCGCCCCTTCGATCGCAGCGCGCTGGCTTGCGTGATCGACCGGTTCGACCTTGTGGCGGCGGGCGAGGATTCGCAATTGCGCGCCTTTTTCGCGCGCGCCGAACAAGACCGCCGGCAGGATTGCTTCCCTCGCTCCATGGCGCAGAACGCCAATTGGCTCGCGCCGCAATCGGCCGCGCCCGCCCTGCGCTCCACGCCCAAAGATCCGCCGCGGCCCGCCCGCCCGCAGCCGCAGGGACGCGAACGGCCGCGCGGCTGAAGCCCGGTCGGAACCGTGCGCGGCTTCGCGCTTTGACCCTGCAGGCGCGCGCTCGCGCCGGCGCAGGAAGGAGAGCCTCATGGCGTCCGTCGATATCCCCCGTTCCGCCGCGCTCGGGCCGGCGCGGATTTCCGCGCGGCTTTCCGGGTCGCTTGCGCGCGCGGCTTGCGTGATCGGGCTGGCCTGCGCGGCGGGGATTCCGGCGCCGGGCTGGGCGCCGGAAGCGCAGGCCCAGACAACAGCTCAAGCGCCGACGCGCGCGCGGCCCGCCCCGCCCCCGCTCACCGTCCAGAGGCGCAGTTTCCTTGATCTGGGCAAGGTTCCCCCGCGGGGCTCCATGCACAATTACGTCATCATGGACACGTGGCTGCGCGAACCGGTCTATTGGAACCAGCGCGGCCTGTTGCGGCTGGAGAACCTGCCGCAGCGGTTCGATCCGCCGGGCAGGCCGCAGCCCCTGTTCGAGTTCTGAACCGGCGGCCTATTCGGCCGCCTGCCGGCGCGTGCGCTCGTTGATGATGCGCCACAGGCGATGGGGCGTGGCGGGCATGGGCACGTCCTCGACGCCCAGATGGCTCAGCGCGTCCACAAGCGCGTTGCCGACCGCCGGCAGCGCGCCCACGCAGCCCGCCTCGCCGGCGCCCTTCACGCCCAGAGGATTGGACGGCGTGGGGCAGGAATGGCTCTTCACCTCGAAGGAGCTCATGTCGCCGGCGTGCGGCATGGCGTAATCCATGAAGGAGGCGGTGAGCAATTCGCCATGCTCGTCGTATTTCAGATCCTCCATGAGCATCTGGCCGATGCCCATGGCGATGCCGCCGTGGATCTGTCCCTTGAGCAGGAGCGGATTCATCACCACGCCCACGTCGTCCACGACATTGTAGCGCAGGATCTCCACCGCGCCGGTCTCCTCGTCGATCTCCAGCTCGCAGATATGCGTGCCCGAGGGATAATTCGCCTTGCGCTGGTGATAGACGGCGCTGGCGTTGAGGCCGGGCTCCATGTCCTTGGGCAGTTTGTTGGGATTGGCCGCCAGCAGCGCGACTTCGCGCATGGTCATCGTCGCATTGCTCTTGCGGTTGATGAACACGCCGTCCTTGAAGTCCACCTCGTCCACGCCCATCGCATAGGCGGCGATCTTGCGCGCCTTGTCCACGATCTTGTTGGTGGCCATCAACATGGCGCCGCCGCCGATGGAGGAGGTGCGCGAGCCGCCCGTGCCTTCGCCGAAGAAGATCACGTCGGTGTCGCCCTGCTCGTAATGCACGTCGTTGGGGTTGAGGCCCAGCGTGTCGCAGACGAGCTGCTTGAAGATCGTCTCGTGGCCCTGTCCGTGGCTCACCGCGCCCGACAGGATCGTCACGCCGCCGCCGCGGTCGAAGCGGATCTCCGCGCCTTCATAGCCGGCGGCGCCCGCCTTCTCGATGGAATTGGAGATGCCGATGCCGCGCAGCTTGCCGTGTTTGCGCGCCTCCGCGCGGCGCTTTTCGAAGCCCTTCCAGTCCGCCATGTCGAGGGCGATGTCCATGCATTTCTCGAACTCGCCGGAATCATAGGTGAAGGACAGCGCCGTCTTGTAGGGCAGGGCGGCGGGCGCGATCATGTTCTTGCGCCGCAGCTCCACGGGATCGAAGCCGAGCCGGTCGGCCGCGATGTCGATGATGCGCTCGATCACATAGGCGGCCTCGGGGCGGCCGTTGCCGCGATAGGGGCGCATCCAATGCGTGTTGGAGAAGGCGGCGGTCACGTCCACATGAATGGCGGGCGTCGTATAGACGCCGGCGAGCGTGCCGAGATTGCTCACCGGTCCGCCGTCCGAGCCCGGCTGCACATAGGCGCCGAGATTGGCGAGCGTCTTGATGCGCAGCGCGAGGAACTTGCCGGCCTTGTCGAGCGCCAGCTCCGCGTCGGTCACATTGTCGCGGCCGGCGGCGTCGGCGAGAAAGGCCTCGGTGCGCGTGGAGGTCCATTTCACCGGGCGGCCGATGATCTTCGAGGCGAGCAGGACGAGGCCCACTTCGTTGTACACGCCCGATTTCATGCCGAAACTGCCGCCGATGTCGCCGGCCACCACGCGCAGCTTGCTTTCCGGGATGCGCAGCGTTTCGGCGAGCTTCTCGCGGAAGTCGAGCGCGCGCTGGAGCGTCGTGTAGATCGTGTAGCGATCGGAGGCCTTGTCATAGACGCCCACTGAGCCGCGCGGCTCCATGGTGGCGGCCATCACGCGGTTGATGACGAAACGATGCTTCACCACATGCGGCGCGCCGGCGATGGCCGCGTCCGTCGCCGCCTTGTCGCCCTCCAGATGGACGAAACAGATATTGTCGGGATTGGCGTCGTGCACGGCGGGCGCGCCGGGCTTCAGCGCCTCCTCGGCGGTGAAGACGGCGGGGACGACCTGGTAATCCACGTCGATCAATTCGAGCGCGTCGAGGGCCTGATCGCGCGTCTCCGCCACGACGAAGGCGACGAAATCGCCCACCCAGCGCACGCGGTCGCCGGTGAGGCCGGGCAGCGGGGGCGCGTAAATGGGCGAGCCGTCGCGCTTCTTCTTGCCCGTGGGCAGGGGCAGCGAGGCATAGCCGGACTCGGCCCAATCCTTATGGGTGAGCACGGCGAGCACGCCGGGCGCGGCGCGGGCGGCGGAGACGTCGAGCTTCAGGATTTTCGCATGGGCGTGTTTGGAGCGCAGCACGACGCCATAGGCCATGCCGGGCAAGGCCAGATCGTCGACATAGCGCCCGCCGCCCTGAATGAGCCGGGGGTCCTCGAAACGGGACACCGATTGGCCGAGCGCGTATTCTCCCATCGTTCTCTCCCCTCTTGCGGCGGCGGGCGTGGCGCCGCGCGTTTGAGGCCCCATATCATGGCAAGCCGCGGATGGCGACAAGCCCCCCGGCGCCAAGCGGCGAGGCCAGGCGAAAGGGTGCTGACATGCTGGAGGCCATCAGAAGCGTCCTTGCGGAACTGGTCGGAGGCCCGCGCGCGCGCAGCTTCGACGATCGCGATTACCGCATGGCGGCGGCGGCCGTGCTCGTGCATGTGGCCGACGCCGACGGGGCGATCGATCCGCGCGAGCGCGCCCGGCTCGCCGCCCTTCTCGCCGATCGTTTCTCCATGGCGTCCGACGAGGCCCGGCGCATGACGGCGGAGGCCGAGCGCAGCGAGGCGGAGGCGGCGGACATGAGCGAGTTCATCGCCGTGCTCAAGCGCGCGCTGGACGAGAACGGCCGGCTGAAGATCGTGGAGATGGCCTGGGAGCTGGCCTATGCGGACGGGCTGCCGCTGGAGGTCGAGGATTCCGCCGTCGCCCGCGTCGCGCAGATGCTGGGCGTGTCGGAGGCGGAGACGTCCGTCCTGCGGCGGGCGAGCGCGCCGGGTCTGCGCGGGGGAGGCGGCGCATGAGCCGCGGCGTCGTTCTCGTCACCGGCGCCTCGCTGGGAATCGGCGCGGAGCTGGCCCGCGTCTTCGCCCGCAAGGGCTATGATCTCGCCCTCGTCGCGCGCAGCCGGGAGCGGCTCGACGCGCTGGCCGACGAGATCGCGGCGACGGCGGCCCAGCGGCCGCTGGTCTTTTCGGCCGATCTCGCCCGTCCCGGCGCGGCCGACGATCTGGCGGCCCGCCTCGCGCAGGCGAATGCGCGGGTCGAGATTCTCGTCAACAACGCCGGCTTCGGCCTGATCGGCCCCGCCGGCGCCCTCAGCCGCGCCGAACAGGTGGAGATGATCGACCTCAACGTGCGCGCGCTCGCCGATCTCACCCTCGCCTTCCTGCCCGACGTGCGGGCCGCGCGGGGGCGCATCCTCAACGTCGCCTCCATCGCCGCCTTCCTGCCGGGGCCGGGCATGGCGGTCTATTACGCCACCAAGGCCTTCGTCCTGTCGTTCAGCGAGGCGCTGGCCCATGAATTGCGCGCCGACGGCGTGGGCGTCACCGCCTTGTGTCCGGGGCCCACGGCCAGCGGCTTTTTCGCGCGCGCGGGCGGCGACGCGAAATATGCGGATTCCTTGCCCGGCCTATCCGCCGCGCGGGTGGCGCAGGCGGGCTATGACGCGCTGATGGCCGGCCGTCGGGTCGTGGTGCCGGGGCTTGGCTTCCGCGCGCTGGCCGCGCTCGCCCGCTTCGCCCCGCGCGCGCTCGTCATGGCCGTCGTGGGGGCCGTCCAGACGAAGCGGGGCGGCGCCTGACCCATCCGCAGGCTTGATCGCGCGGCGCGCACGCGCGATGAAAGGCCATGGCTCGCCGTCCGCCGCAAAATCCCCGGGGTCCCATTCTGGTCGTGCTGCATCAGGAGCATTCCTGCCCGGCGCGGGTGGGGCGCCTGCTCGCGCAGATGGGCCATCCGCTCGACATGCGCCGCCCGCGCTTCGGCGAGCCGCTGCCCGCCACGTTGCGCGACCATGCGGGGGCGGTGATTTTCGGCGGGCCGATGAGCGCCAACGATCCCGACGATTATATCCGCCGCGAGATCGATTTCGCCGGCGTCGCGCTGAAGGAGGACAAGCCCTTCCTCGGCATCTGCCTTGGCGCGCAGATGCTGGCGCGCGGGCTTGGCGAGCGCGTGGGCCCGCATGGCGCAGGCGCGGTGGAGATCGGCTATTATCCCGTCACGCCCACGCAAGCGGGCGCAAGCCTGTGCGCGGAGCCCTTTCCCAGCCATTTCTACCAATGGCATCGCGAAGGCTTCGGCCTGCCGCGCGGCGCGACCCTGCTCGCCAGCGGCGAGACCTTTCCCGTGCAGGCCTACGCCTATGGCAAGGCGGTGGGGCTGCAATTCCACCCCGAGGCCACCTATTCGACCATCTGCCGCTGGACGACGCGCGGCGCCGAACGCATGAACGCGCCCGGCGCGCAGCCGCGCCACGCCCATCTGGAGGCGTGGCATCGCTATGACGCGGCGGTGGAGCGCTGGATCGGCGCGTTCCTCGAACGCTGGATCGGCGGCGAAGCCCTCGGCGCGCTTCAATCGGCCAGGATCAGCGCCCAATAGACCTTGTATTTCGTGCCCGGCGCATAGGCGGTGGCGATGCCCATGCGGCGCCCCTCGCGCAGCAGCATGTTCGCGTCATGCGGCTTCGACGCGCGCCAGCCCGAGAAGGCCTCCGCCAGCGTGTAATAGCCCGCCGACACATTCTCCGCCGCCGCGCGCGCGGCCACGCCCTGTCCGGCGAGGCGCTGGCCCAGCGGAACGAGGCCGTGCGTCACCTGTCCCGCGCGCGCCATGGCGTCGGCCTGCGCTTGCGCGGCGCGCGTGAGCGCGGGATCCACGACGAGACCCGACAGGCCGTTGTTGGATCGATAGAGCGAGATCATGTCGCGCGCGGCGTTCAGGTCGACCTTCACGTCGGCGGCGGTCAGGCGCGCATCGAATGCGGGCGATTCGGGCGCGGGCGCGCGCGGCGCGACGGCGC